>JAEYTV010000533.1 GCA_023433855.1 Pseudomonadota bacterium
GCGTTTGGCCTCCGTGTCCAACTCTCCGGACGCCAGCCGGGTCATGTAGTCATTCTGGGCCGCCGCCAGGAACTGCTGCCCGTCACCTCCATAACCTCCATCGACGCCCAAAGATGTTGGCAGTCGATCCAGGAACCTGCAAGCTTGCCGCCTGGTGCCCCCGCGTCTTGCAGATCAACTGCGAGCAGTGGCGTCCGCGACGGACGCGGTAACCTCATCGGCATCGCGGAACTGGAGAACCGCCTCAAACAGGGTTTCGCCGTTCTCGGTCAGAGCGGCCCGCAGTTCAAGCGAACCGTTCATCTGCAGCATCAGCCTGTCGACGATCGCCAGACCAAGTCCCGAACCCGGTTCCGCGGAACGCCCTCGCTTGAAGCGGTTCCGGTAGACATTCACATCTTCCTCCAGCGACTGGCGGGTGAAATTGGCGACGGTAAGATCTCCGTCGCGGGGCTGACGGATCTGGATGGGCCGGTCCGGCACGCCGTAGCGCAGCGCGTTCTCGAGAAGGTTCTTGAAGGCGATCACAAAGGCATCGGGATCGACCCTTCGCAGGAGAGGCATGGCAGAAGCATCCCGCCGAACGTGAACCGCCGCCGAGGGATGGGCACGGGTAAAGTCCTCCAGAACCAGGTCGCAGAGCGACGACAGGTCGACTGAAGATTGCGCGGCACCGATACCGGCTTCGGCGCGAGAGAGCTGCAGGAGCTTTTCCAGCATCAGGGAGAGGCGGCGAAGGGCAGCTATCACCTGTTCGGCACGCGCCTTGTCCTTCTTTTGCACCAGTTGGTCATGCAGGAGCTCGGTCTGGGCTAATGCGCCGGCCAAAGGCGTGCGCAGTTCATGCGCGCTGTTGGCGGAAAGATCCCTCTCGGCCTGCAGCGCAGCCTGCAATCGCCGCAACAGGTGATTGATCGAAAAAGGGATTGAGGCGAGCTCTTTCGGTAATTCCCGCAGATCAATCGGGGTAAGATTGGCACCGTCACGTTCGGAGATCGCATCGCGCAACGTGCCGATCGGCAGCATGGCCCGCCTCACGATCCACCAGGTCGCGACCATGCCGAGCGGCAGGATAAACAGGAGCGGTATCAGCAGGGCCATTGCCCCTTCCGTCGTAGCCTCCCGGCGATGCTCGAGCGAATCGGCCACCTGGACGAAAAGGCTTTCACTGATCGTCGCCACCGTGAAGATGCGGCGGTCTCCGTCACTCCAGAAGCCGGGAATGAGAGGGGCCGGGTAAGGTTCCGGGGTGACGTTGTGAGAATGCAGGAGGACGCGTCCGGAGGCATCGCGGACCTGGTAGGTCAGATATTCATCCTTGACGCTGCGGATGGAATCTCCGATCCGCTTCGGGCCGCTTTGATCGTCCAGGTGGAGATAGTCGTCCACCACCAGCGGAACGAGCCGTTCCGTCGTCTCCTGAAGCGCACTGTCGAAGACTTCGTCGAATTCCTCGCGCATGACGTACAGCCCAAGGCCCACGGCCAACGCCCAGAAAAAAGCGAGCATCAGCGAGATCGAGAAAACGAGCCGGCCGGTCAGGCTATGGCGTCTGTTATGCATGGGACGAGATCCTGTAGCCGACGCCCCTGATCGTTTCGATGACGGAACTTCCGAGTTTGCGCCGCAGGCGGCTGACATAGACCTCCACGGTATTGCTCTCAACCTCTGCCCCGAACTCATAGAGCGCCTCCTCGATCTGTGCCTTGGAGACGATGGCGCGTGGGCGAGAAATCAGCCGATCAAGCACGGCCCACTCCCGCGACGAGAGGGAGAGCTCGCGGCCGTCGCCGTCAACAACGAGTCGATCCGAGGGTTGGACGATGAGGGAGCCGAGCTTCAGTGACGGCAGCTGGTGTCCGGCGTAGCGGCGCGAGACGGCATGGATACGCGCCTGCAATTCACCCAGATCGACCGGCTTGACGAGATAATCGTCCGCGCCCGCGTTCAGCCCTGCAATGCGATCGGAGACCTGGTCATGGGCGGTCATGATGATGACCGGTGTCGCGTCCTTTCGTCCGCGCAGGCTGCCGAGAATATCGAGACCGTATCCGTCGGGCAGCCGCAGGTCGAGAAGCACGAGCGCGTAACTTGCCGCGGCGAGACTGGCCTCGGCCTCCTCCTTGGAGGTTGCCCAATCCACCGCATGTCCTTGGCGGCTCACATAGGTCTTCACTGCCTCGCCGAGCAACGCGTCATCTTCCACCAGCAGCACCCGCACTGTCCGTTCCAATCGTTCCCTGTCTTGCACCCGGTAAACGCCAAGACTGACAGTCTGCTGAAGACACGGCAAGCTCCCGTGAAGGCTCTTCAGGTGACTGTCAGCTTCCACCGTCAGCCTGGCCGCGTGTCCAACGAGGAAAGGAGCACGACATGCGACTGTTTACCCTTACCCTTTGTGTTGCTGCCGGCCTCGGCAGCGCCGCGATGGCTTCCGAAAAATGCGAGGTCCCGATGGCCAACTGGCAGCCTCGCGAGGCGTTGATGGCCAAGCTGCAGGCGGATGGATGGCAGGTCCGGTCGATCAAGACGGAAGACGGCTGCTACGAAGCATACGCCATCAACGCCGAAGGCAAGAAGGTCGAGGCCTACTTCGACCCCAAGACCTTGAAGGCCGTCGACACGAAGATCGAGGACTGACCTTGAGCACCCCGATCAAGGTCTGGCGCAGCCCGATCAGGCTGTTTCACTGGAGCCTTGTCGCCGCTGTGGCAACCGCCTGGATAACGGGCGACGATCTGCGCAGCCTGCATGAATATGCGGGCTACGCAGCCGCAGGCCTGATCGGGCTGCGGCTCACCTGGGGCATGATCGGCGACCACTACGCCCGCTTCTCCCAGTTCGTGCTGTCGCCCCGGCGGACATTGGCTTACGCGCGCGACGTATTACGACATAGGGACCGCCGTCATCTCGGCCACAACCCGCTCGGCGCCGCAATGGTTGTGTTCCTCCTCGTGTTGGTCGCGGTTGTAGCGCTGTCGGGCTGGATGCAGACGACGGATGCATACTGGGGCGTGGAGTGGGTGGAGGAAACCCACGAGATCCTCGTCAACGTCCTGCTGGTCGCGATTGCGCTGCATGTCGCGGGCGTTGTCCACTCCAGTTGGAGGCACCGTGAAAATCTGCCTCTGGCGATGGTTACCGGGTGGAAGAGGGCGCCGGCCGACGACGACGTGGCCTGATCGACAGGTTTTCCGGGCCAGCCGCCTCTCGCGACGAGCCCGAGGAGCAAGGCAGAGCCCCTGCCGGCATTTTCCTAAGCGTACTCGAGGCTAGGTCAGGAAGCCCGTCGCCAGTGTGTAGAGCAAGAGAAGTCCGTTCGCAAAGACAAGGCAGAGGACTGCCAGCGAGCCGAGATCTTTGGCGTGGCGCCCCGTTTCCGAAATCTCCGGCGAGACACGATCAACGATGACCTCGATGGCGGTGTTGAGCGCCTCCACCGCGATCAGCAGCAGGAAAAGCACAGCTGCGGCCAAGGCCGTTCCGGCATCCACTGCGAGCCACAGGTAAATGCCGGACAATCCGAAGCCCGCAGCAATCTCCTGCCGGAAGGCTGCCTCCTGCCAGAGCCTCGCAAGGCCCCCCATGGAGAATGAGGCCGCTGCCAAGACATGAACGAAGCCAGTAAGCTTCTTTCGGGCGGGAGCAGCCCTCACGACGCGCCTCTGCAGCCGGCAAGGATGTCGAGACGCGGATCGTAGACCTTCGTGCTGACGTTCATCATCCCGAGCACCGTATGGAAGAGGTTGTCATGGGAACGGGGGGCATCCGCAGTCCGGGCGAGACAGGCCCTGTCCACTCCGATGGAGGCGTCGAGATGTCTGCTCGTCCAGAAGACGAAGGGGATCTTTGTTTGCTCCTCCGGGGCCAGCATGTAAGGGGCGCCATGAAGGTACAGCCCGTTCTCTCCCAGCGATTCCCCATGGTCTGACATGTAGATCATCGCCGAATTCAGCCGGTCCTGGCGCGCCTCCAGCTTGTCGATCACGGACGCGATGATGTGATCGGTATAAAGAAGGGCGTTGTCATAGGCATTGACGATCATTTCGTTGGAGCAGTCGCTGAACTCCACCGTACGGCAGTCGGGCACAAATTTGCGGTAGCTCTCAGGATATCTGAGATAATAGGCCGGGCCGTGATTGCCGAGCTGGTGAAGAACAAGAACGGCATCACCCTGGAGGTTGTCGAGCCATTGGTCGAGATCCGCCAGCAGGATATCGTCGAGGCATTCGCCGTCTTTGCACAAGCGGGGATCCTGAGACCTGAAGAGCTCCTTCCTGGGAATCCGCCCAGCGACATTCTTGTCGCCGGTATTGTTGTCCCACCATTCGACCTTGATGCCGGCATGAGCAAGCACATCCATCAGCGTCTCCGTCCCGAGCGCCTTTGAATGTGTATAGTCCGCACGGCTATAGACAGAGAACATGCAGGGCACGGAGACCGCGGTGGCGGTACCGCAGCTCGATGTGTCGTTGAAGTAGATGATATCGCGCTTCGAAAGCTCCGGATTGGTGGGGCGCTGATATCCGCCGAGCTGGAAGTTTTGCGCACGTGCCGTTTCGCCCACGATGACGATCGTCACCCGCGGCCTGCGTCCCGCCGAGGGTAAGGCATCGGCCACCCTGGCGTCGGTTCCGAGCGGCTGCAGGACGATGCTTTGCTCCTTCCTCGCCCTAAAGCCGAAGTCAATGGCGCTGCCGATCGGGAAGATCGGATTGAGAGTGCGGAACCAGTCCTGGTGCTGGCGGCTGTTGAAGAGAAAGGGCCGACTGCCAACGAGCGCCGAGCCACCCAGAACGACGAGACACGGCACGATGAGGAGGAGGTTGATGCCGACCTTGCTGAGGATCGCCCTGTGGCGGACACGAACCCAGATCACGAGCAGCGAGGGCAACACGCCGAAAAGCAGCATGTAGTAGATGAACGCGGTGGTAATGAGATGGCCGACTTCTGCACTGCTCGTCTCGACGCCGTTGCGGATCATCTCTCGGTCGATGATCACGCCGAAGCGGTCCATGGACCAGGAGGCGGCGGCGGCGGAAAGGATCAGCAGGATCAGGAAGGGCTTGATCAGGTATTTGGTCGAGAAAGCCACGCAAAGGGCGATAAAACCCGCAAGCAGGCCGAGCGTGAGCGCCGCAAGGGCAAGATACTGGCCGTCAAGATAGGTCATGGACTTCTGCCAGAAGGTCGCGTTCAACCCAAATAACAGATAAACGGCAACCGCCGCGCTCAACACCTCACTTCGAATGGCCGGCCGCAGCGTCGCAAGGGTCTTCAGAAACATCATTCCCTCAAGCATGGTCATTGATCTCTGCACTGACTGCGAATGCTGACAGGGACCTGAACAGAACAATCGAATTGAAGGACGGCCCAGATCGATCCCGCGGCGGTCGCCAAAGTTCATGGCGAGAGTTCATGGGAGGGGCTCCCCGAGCCTCCAGAGCCAGGAACAGCAGCTTTCGCCTATTCATAGGCTGGATCGTGCCAATCTCCAATCGGCCGGGCATCGATCTCCAACGGACAAAGCTGAAATGATTTCCGCTTTGCTCTTCATTCCTGCCATTCCTGCGGCCTTTGCAAATATCAAAGCAGACTTTCTGCTTTGGTGGTTGCCGCGACCGTAGTGGGCTGGAGATCCGGCCGGCGCCTTTTTGGCACTAAAAGGCATAGGCAGACCGGAATGCCTGCTCAGGAAAGGGATCAGGTGTCACGCGTGCCCCATCGCGAACCTGCAGTGGATCTACCGTACTAGTGGAAATCCGTCGCATATGCGTGCGTTCGAAGCCGACAGGCTTCCCGAATGTCAATCCTGTGCGGTCGGGCGCACCACGATGCTGCCGATTTCAACGTCGCTGGGTTGTTCAATCGCGAAGGCAATTGCCCGTGCGATCGCATCGGGTGAAATAGCAAGCTCTTCCTTGCGCTTCAGGATTGCCGCCCTGATGTCCGGATCGGTTACGGTGGCATCTGCGAAGCTCGTGTCGATGAAGCCTGGCGATATCTCCGTCACGCGCAGGTTTCGGTCCGATTCCTGTCGTAGTGCTTCGGTGGCTGTGCGCAATGCATTCTTGGTCGCAGCGTACACTCCCATCGTCGGCACGATTTTGATGCCAGCCGTTGATGCGACGTTGATCACGTGCCCGCTGCCCTGGCGACTGAACACCGGCAACGACGCAGCGATGCCATAGAG
>JAEYTV010000536.1 GCA_023433855.1 Pseudomonadota bacterium
GCGTTTGGCCTCCGTGTCCAACTCTCCGGACGCCAGCCGGGTCATGTAGTCATTCTGGGCCGCCGCCAGGAACTGCTGCCCGTCACCTCCATAACCTCCATCGACGCCCAAAGATGTTGGCAGTCGAGACCGGCGATCCCGGCTGGCCGGCTTATGACATCCCCACGCGGTCGACCAAGTGCTTCAACGCGACGTGGAGCCTCGTCGCTGATCCGGAGAAGGCAGCACGCGGCCTGTGGAAGGATGTCACTTTTTGACGAAGGAGCGCGGTCGCAGGAGGCTCGATCGCTCGCGTGGAGCTGTGTCGTATCCCGGCAAGATCAATATCGCCCGGCGGGAGGGAAGCCTTCCTCAGCATGGCGATCTGGTGCCTGATCATCGTCGTTGACATGCGTTGATCCGCATGGGGCGGGGTGACGCGTTGAGTCTGGCTGTTCAGAGTTCGACAACGATTTTCGCTGCTGAGACTCCCCGTTTCTGCGCCTCAAGTGCGGCTTGAAGGCATTCAAGGCCCTTTCCAGCCACGCGAGCGGAGGGAGCGCACCGATATTTGCCCGCCGCCAGAGCATCCGGAAGGAGGTCCACATAGACCGCGCGGCTCACCTCATTTTCCCTCAGGCTTGTTCCAAAGATCAGCTTTGTCTCCACTCTGGCAGGCCTTGCTTCCGGGGAAGAGAGCGTGGTCGACACAAATTTGCGGCCGCTCACGCGGCTGACGACTTCGAAGCATTGATCCATGTTACCGGTGGCGTGCAGCGCTCCTGCGAACGGCTGGCCCTCAATGGCGCGGGCCACGAGATCCACCACCTCAGGATGGGAATAGTCGAAGACGGCGCTGGCCCCCAGGTCTACGAGGAGCTTCATGTTGCTCGGCGAGGCTGTCGCGATGCACCGATATCCGCCAGCAACAGCAAGCTGTATCGCATTGCAACCCACGCTCGACGACCCGCCCCAGACGAGAATCGTCTCATCTGTCGGCTGAGGTGACAGTTTAGGGTATCGTAGAGCGAGATGATCAACCTCGAACAGGCCACATGCGGCCGTGCCGATCCCCAGTGGGAGCACGGCTGCATCCGTGTAGGAAAGGCTCGGAGGAAGACGCGACGCCATGTTCTCAAGGATGAGGGTGTGCGTCTGGAAGGCTCCGTGCGTGGGGCGGTTGGTCGTTGCCCCGACCGATTGGCCCAGAACCCGATCTCCAGGCTTGAACCTGTCCACGTGACTTCCGATGGCAACCACTTCGCCAGCGAGGTCACTTCCAAGAATTGCCGGATAGTCGAGCCATGGAAAGATTGGCTTTTCCTGGAGAATCCAGTCAATGGGATTGATCGCGACTGCGTGGTTGCGGACGAGGATTTCTTTCGCGCCGGGGACCGGCGTTTCGACCTCGCCGATTTCGAGAGGCATTCCAATTGCCTTCTGCCAAGCCGCTAGTGATCTTCCCATAGTTTTCTTTTCCTGGCGTCAGATATCAACGTTTCCGGCTTTGAGGAGAATCTTGCCGACCACAGTCCCTGCTTCTTGCGCGGCGTGGGCGTTGTGGATCTGGTCCAGCGGGAGCTCCATGCCGATGTGCGGCTTATAGGCGCCGACGGTGAGGCAGGCAGTCACCTCCTTCACGGCGAGCCGAACCGCATCCTCCGGAATCGAGGGAAGGAAGATAAAGCGAACCGCCAGGTTCCGGATCATTGTGCTTCTGAATGGCACCGTAAGTGTCGCGGAGGGATCTTCAGTGGCATAGGCCGCCACCATGCCGTTCGTCGCGAGGCATCCGAGATCGACGTTGATATTACGGGCAAGGTCGACGTCGACGATACGATCGACCCCCGCACCGGCCGTGGCGCTTTTAATCACCTCGGCGGCATCGATGGTATGCCTGTTGACAACGAGGTCGGCGCCTGCGTCGCGAACGATCTTTTCCTGGTCCGGCCGGCTGACGGTGGCCGCGACCCATGCGCCCGCCCATTTCGCCAGCAGGATCGTGGCGGTCCCGACTGCACCGGCGCCACCTTGAACAAGAACCCTCTGGCCTCGGATGTCTCCATCTGCAAAGAGACATCTGTGTGCCGTGATCGCAGCGATACCAAGCGAAGCGCCCGTCTGGTATGACGCGTTTGCAGGGAGGGGAACTGCGAGACCTGCGGGCACCACGGCATATTCGGCTGCTGTACCGAATGGCCGACCGAACTGTGCGCGGGAGACCCAGACGCGCTCTCCTATGCGGTCTTCGGAAACACCGGGGCCTACCCTGTCGATCGTGCCCGCGCCATCATGGTGAGGGATGATCCGGGGAAAAGCCATCGGCATGCCGGCGAAGCCGGATCTCGCCTTCGTATCTGTCGGATTGAGGCCTGAATAAGCAATCCTGACCCTGACTTCACCATGCCCGGGTTCAGGATCTGGAAGGGTTCCGAGAACAAGAACTTGTTCGGCCGGTCCTTGCCGGTCGTAGTAGGCAGCCTGCATTGCGGTGTCCTCACATTGGCGGAGCTGTGTCAGACGCGGCCTGCCGGGCCGACATGCCCAAGGCAACCGACCATTCCTCCTGTCCGAAACCTGCGGCATCGGCACGCGACAGGCTTTCCCGCAGGGCGTAGAGCAGTCCCGTCGAAACGGACGCCTTCTCGGAAACGGCGGAAAGCAGCGACATGTCCTTTATGGGAAGGGCGAGGCCTACCGCAGGACGCGGACTGGTTCCGATGACCGAGGGGGCGTAGTTTCGGTAGATTGGACAGGAAAACAGAGTTTCGGTCATCAAGGACATAAATGCCTCGGCGTCGCCGCTCGTGGCGCGGATGAGCCCTGCCGCCTCTGCCATGGCCGCGATTGCGGCCCCGATCATGAAGTTCCCGCAAAGCTTCGCGACACTCGCCTGCCGCGGTTCTGCGCCGACCCGCCAGACGCGCCCGAAGCATTCAAGACAGGGCCTGGCCCTCTCGATGGCGGCGTCAACACCCGCGACGCAGATGTTCGCCTCGCCGCGCTCAACGGCCTCAGGTCGGCCAAAAATCGGCGCCGCGAGATAGCTCAGACCTGACGCCGCATGCCGTCTTGAAAGCTCTTCCGTGAGATCGGGACTGATGGTCGAAAGACACACGTGAAGTACTCCATCGCCGGCAATTCGCTCAAGAAGCGATGGGGAGATCACCGACCGAACCGCTTCATCGTCGAAAAGAGCGGACAGGATGATATCGGCAGCGAATGCGTCGGCAATATCGGTTGTCGGCACTGCGCCAAGCGCGGCAAGCTTGTCTACCGCGGCTGGTGAGCGGTTCCAGACCTTCACGTCTGTGCCCAGAGCCAGCAGATGCGGGACGAGGGCGGAACCGATCTTTCCCAGCCCTACAACCGAAATCGACATGCGTTTTCTCCTGCTTGTGAAAACGATATGCTTGGGTTTATTCTGTTACTATATGACTTTTATCCTGTTGCTGCGGTAACAGGTTCAGGAGAGTTGCTTGACCTCGACCCGTTTGAACCGACCCCCCGAGAGACAAGAACTGTCTGAATTCGTAAGGCATTGCAGAGAGCAGGCGTCGCCCGAGATGCTCGGCCTGTCGGTCGGCGGTCGGCGTCGGACGAGCGGCCTGCGGCGCGAGGAAGTCGCGACGCTGGCGGGGGTCGGCCTGACCTGGTACACCTGGTTCGAACAGGGCAGGGACATCCGCGTGTCGGATGACTTTCTCAGTCGTTTTGCGCGAGGCCTGAAGCTCGACCGCGCGGAGCGGGAGCACCTTTATGCCTTGGCGGGCCGGGAGACGAAGACTCCCGTGCCAGCGGTGTCAGACGTTCCGCCCGCTCTAACCGCGATGATCGCCGCTGTGCCGCATGCGGCCTACATCATGAACCTACGGTGGGACGTGCTCAAATCAAACCAAGCGGCCGAAAGGATGTTTCCGGACCTGCGTGAACCCGCCCCGAACATGCTCAAGATCGTCTTCTTTTCCGAGACGTACAGGCAAACTGTCCGAGATTGGCAAGACTCCGCGCGACAGATGTTTCTCAAGGCTCGGCACGATTACCTGACGGGCGGAAAGGACCCAATCCTTCGCTGCCTCATCAACAAGGCGATGGACGAGTTCCCCAACGCCCGGGACTGGTGGAAGGATCCAGAGGTTATCCGCATAGGTAATGCCGTGAAGGGACTCCATGACCCTTCTGGTGGCTGGCGGTATTTCGACCTGAACGTCCTTATCCCTGAAGGTCGTTCCGACCTTCGCATTATCGTCTATGGACCGCAGGCCTAGTTGGATGTGATGGCAGGCGGCCCCCTGGCCACTCTGAGGAGATGAAGCCTTCATGCGATCGGATGGAGATCAGGACCCGTCGCGTCGGATAGGAGCCGTTCGCGCTGAACTGGAAAGGGGCTGGCTCGCAGAGTACGAGTTCCACTGGATCCTTCATTTTGTGTCTCTCCGACGCCATCCTTCGGGTCCTGCGGAGGAAGGTCAGTCCCGCTTCCGGCCCCGAACTGGCACTTCGGTCAGAGCGGATATTGTTTCTGCTTTGCGTCAGAGGTGCAGCACGGCCGTTACATCAAGCCGGTTCCCGAACCTCGTCTGCAAGCCAGGCTCTGATGGCCTGCACCTTGGGATGGTCCTGGTTGCCCGTCCTGTAGACCAGATCATAGCCTAGTTCGACATCGAGCCTTGCTTGCGGGAACGGCGCAATGAGACGACCTTGACGTAGGTCTTCGGCCACCAGGGCACTCCTGCCGAGCGCCACGCCTTCGGCGCGAATGGCAGCCTCGATGGACATGCTGCCATGGCTGTAGCCTGGACCCGAGCGTTGGGCAAGGCACGCTCACCATCGCGAACCACCGCTCCCATGTGGCTGCGATGCCGACCTCATGGTTGAGCTGCCACTTCGACAGATCTGCAGGTTCGGCCAGCCCGCCCATTCGCTTCAGATAATCGGGCGCACAGACAGGTGAGACGGTTTCGTTCATGATCCGCTCCGCCGTTGCGGCGGGATAGTTCCCCGTCCCATAACGCAGGGCAACGGCGATCTGGCTCCTGGGAAAATCTACCCAGATGTCAGTCACTTCGAGATAGACGTCGAACTCCGGATGCCGCGCCATCAGCTACAACTCGCTTGGCCTTCCCGATGCTTGGCCGACCGGCTCCACCAGCACGAGACGGGTAGTGGAACATACCGATTCCGCTTCCGTTTACCGCCGTAACATTCAGGAGGTAACGATGGCTACTACGACACGTGGACGTGCACAGGACGGAACAGGGGCGGCGGGCGGGCAGGAGCACGAAGTCCGCGATGAAGCACAGAAGGAAAGCGTCTCCAGGGAGGCTGTGACGAAGCCGGTCAGAAAGGTTGGAAACATCCGGAACAAGGTAGAGGCTGACCTGGAGGTGGCCAAGTGAACAGGGGTATCGTTTCGGCTCAGGATCGTGGGGCGGACATCGAGAACCGCTTAGAAGATCACCTGCAAGAACCCGGTCTGACCGCTTCCCATCAGCCGTTCCTTGCGCAACGCCAGCATGCGGAGGTCTCTCTGATGTTCGGCAGGGACGCCGGCTTCAAGGCGAGAGCGGAGATCACGAACGGGGGTCTTCTCTCCATTGCGGCTCTCGTGTCGAGTATCCTGCTCACAACTACCGTTCTCGTCCATGTTGCCGTCCGTGATGGCAAGCGGCCCCGTTGGCCACTCTGAGGGTCGGTAGACCTTCATCACATCGGGCGGAGGTCAGCACGCCCGCCAACATGAAGGCGCTGGCTGCTTTGTTGAAGGGGACATTACCACATCCGCAGCTACGGGGCTGAGAAAGTAGCTCGATGCTCGGTTGCCAGGGAATCGAGCAGCGCCCGAACTGCAGGTATCATGCCCCGGGTTTTTTCCAGTTTTGGAGTTCGGTCCAGCGGTTTTGGGTTGCGGAATTTGGGCAGGTAGCGGCGAGTTGCGGTGCGGAGCCATTCCCGCTGCGCAGCACCGCATCACGTCACGGGTTGATGGTCTGAGCGAACTCGGCAGGTGTCAGCCAGCCAAGGCCAGAGTGTCGTCGGTGTTCGCGATTGCCTCGGCCAAGGCAACACCGATGGAAACAGGTAGATGAAGAGGGCCGCGCCAATCGTTCCGCCGCAGAAAAGCCACGAGGGAAATCCCGATGCCACACTCACAAGGGCGAAAGTGACGATGCGAAGGAGGCGATCATCCATGCCCCGAAGCTCCGTTGTCGCGGGTAGCATTCAGCGCATCGGGTTCCGCGGATCTTCCGGCCGGACTGCTCAGGATGCGTTCGCGCAACGAATCGTAGATCGGCGCGCTACCAAGGAGGGTCGGGATCACCATGGCGATAGCGCTTGCCGCCAGCATGGGAAGCACGAGCGTGACGCTGCCCGTCATCTCGGCCGTCAGTATGATCCCGGTCAGCGGCGCCCTCACGATGCCGGTGAAAAGCGCCGCCATGCCAACGATGGCGAAGCTTTCCGGCTGAACGCCGCTGCCGGGGAATATTGCCTCGACGGCAAGGCCGAAGAAGAGGCCGCTCTGGGCGCCGAGCACCAGCATCGGCGCGAACAGGCCTCCGGGGGTGCCTGCGGCATAGGATGCGGTGCTGAGTACTAGGCGGACGGCATAGAGGATAGGCAACATCGTGAGGGTGCCGGCCCCGTTCAGCACACCTTGGGTGATCGCATCTCCACCACCCACGACTGCCGGTGCAAACCATGCAAGCGCTCCGACGGCCGCGCCGATCACGCCGGCGCGCAGTTCCACCGGGACGCGGGACAGCCGGTCGGCGATGGCAAGCGTCCCAAGCAGCATGAAGTTGTATATGACAGCAAGGAGGCCGGCAATGACGCCAAGCAGGAAGAACAGCGGCTGGGCGGCATTGGCGACGGAGAAGTCCGGCACGTTGAAATCCGGGGCGTCCCCGAGAAGCAGCCGGGAAACGCCAATCGCCGTGACGGATGCAGCGAGTGCGGCAACGGCGATACGCGTTTCAAATCGCTTGTAGAGCTCTTCGAGGACGAAGATCGCGCCTGCCAGCGGCGCGTTGAACGCGGTGGCGAGACCAGCCCCGGCGCCGGCGGCGATGAGTGCTCGATTGTCGGGCCAGCTTCTCCTGCTCACTTCGGACAGAAAGTGGCCGGCACTGGCGCCCATCTGGAC
>JAEYTV010000542.1 GCA_023433855.1 Pseudomonadota bacterium
CTACGACAGGACACACGGCCACCTTTACCCGCGTCAGTCGATTGTGGGCTCCTTTCGTAATCGCACAGTGGTGATCTTCACCGGGATGTGGTTCATCGGCAACCTACTGATCGCCTTCGGCGTGCCCCTGTTTGGAGCCGATGTCGGCCCTATAGCCTGGGACGCCCACATCGGTGGCTTCCTGTTCGGCTTTCTGTTCTTTGGTTTCTTTGATCCGCTGCATCCCGCTCGGGCTGTCGCCAGGTTACCTTGAACTGTGTCGGCCTTCGCCCTAAAATCCGGGTAGCAGGAGGTTTTCGTGGGCGGCGCCGAGGGGAGGTGACGTCACAGCCGCTCCTGCCCGGAGGAGAAAGCCATGGCAATTACTGTCAAGAATATGCTCGACGCCAAGGGCCGCGAAGTGGTGACCGCCAGTCCGCGCATGACGCTTCACGAAGTGGCCGAGTTGCTGGACGAGAAGAAGATCGGGGCGATCGTGATCGCAGGCGATGACGGCCGTATTGCCGGGATATTCACCGAACGCGATCTGGTGCGATCGATTGCCAGACACGGTTCGAAGGTGCTGGAGCAACCGGTCAGTTCGGCCATGACCACGAATGTCCATCGCTGCAGGGAAGAAACAACGGTGGACGAACTGATGGGTCTCATGACCGGCGGGCGCTTTCGTCACGTGCCTGTGGAGAAGGGCGGCAAGCTGGTGGGCATCATTTCCATCGGCGACGTCGTCAAGTCGCGCATCCGGGAGGTCGAGCTCGAAGCAGAGCACATGAAGGCCTATATCGCTGGGTAGTCCGAACCGGCCAATGTCAAGTGACGGCGGCGGCCATCACCGGGCAAAAACCTCCTGCATTCTCTTGAGCGCGGCGATCTGGGCCATGGTTTCGTTGTAGCCGCGTTCGATCGCCTCGCCCGCGCGATGGAATTCCGACATGCCGATATCGCTCAAACGCGGATGCAGAGCCAGGTCAGGCGGATCTCCGGCGAGCCTGGCGCGGGAAATCCTCTCCTGAATAATGTTGAAGGCCTGCACCATGGTCGCCGTGACGCCCACCCGAGCGTTGGCGTTGCGTCGCTCGTTCTCGATCGGCTGAACACTGGCGCTGTGCTTGATCACGGCAGAACGCCCGAAGATCTCGTAATTTAGATTGACCGCCACGACCAGCGGCTGTTCATGGGCTCGGCAGACGGATGTGGGTACAGGATTGACCAGCGCACCGTCCACAAGGGTGCGGTTGTTGCACTTCACCGGTTCAAAGATACCCGGAAGCGCGTAGGACGCCCGCAACGCAGTGATCAGCGATCCGCTAGAGATCCAGACCTCGTGACCAGTTTGAAGTTCGGTCGCGACTGAAACAAAGGGTCTGTCCAGATCTTCGATCGACAGACCTTCCAGATGCTCCTGCATTCGCTTGGTCAGCCGCATGCCACCAAAGAGACCGCCGCCGCCGATAGTGAGGTCGAGGAGACCCGCGATCCGGCGCATGGTCAGCGAACGGGCGAAGGATTCGAGTTCATCGAGCTTGCCTGCAAGATAGCAGCCCCCCACAAGAGCGCCAATGGAGGTGCCGGCGATCATGCCGACCTCGATGCCAGCCTCGTCCAGAGCGCGAAGTACGCCGATATGCGCCCACCCACGTGCCGCCCCCCCGCCAAGGGCGAGAGCGAGCCTCGCTTTACGGGGTTGTTCCGTGACCGGGGGAAGAGGAGACGCGGCGGTCTGCCCTGCGACAGTCTCGGGACCGGCGTCCAGACCTTGGCGATTCCAACTCCAGTTCAGCATCAACGACAGCCTCCCCAGCTGACACATACCTGTCAGCCGATTAAACGCCCCGACGGTTTCGAAATCCTTTATCCGACGGCTTGTGTCGAAAACCGAAACAATCCCTACAGAGATTTTCCGACAGAGTAGACAGCTTCCGGATCAAAATGACGCGCTCCGCCCGCCATTTCAAGGACAGCCGTGTTGTCACTTTTTGTGACGAGGCGATAGAAACAGGAACGGCGTCCGGTGTGGCAGGTCGCGTCATGGCCCGAGACGGTGACTTTCAGCCAGACAGCATCCTGGTCGCAGTCGGTGCGCAACTCCTTCACCGTCTGGAGATTGCCCGAGGTCTCCCCCTTCTTCCAGATCTTGCCGCGGGATCGGCTGTAGTAGTGCGCGATTCCGGTTTCGAGCGTTAGCGCCAGAGCCTCGGCATTCATGTGAGCGACCATCAGCAGTTCACCGTCACGGGAATCGGTGACAACGGCTGTTACGAGCCCGTTCGCATCGAAACGCGGCGTAAACGCTCCCGGACCTTCCAGTTCTGCCTTGTCGGACGAAGGCGCCTCAAAGGTCAGTGACATGAGATACTCCGTCTCAGCGGTTGCGAGCGAGCGTGAAAAAACGGGCCTGTTCGGCGGCGTTCGCCTTGAACTCCCCCGTAAAGGTGGTGGTCAATGTCTTCGAGCCCTGCTTCTGCACGCCGCGCATTTCCATGCACATGTGTTCAGCCTCGATCATCACGGCCACCCCACGCGGTTTCAATGTGGCGTCAATCGCAGCTGCGATCTGGGCGGTGAGATTCTCCTGGGTCTGCAGGCGGCGCCCGAAAATCTCCACGACGCGGGCTATCTTGGATAAACCAAGCACCCGTCCCTGAGGCAGATAGGCGACATGAGCCCTGCCGATGATCGGCAGCATGTGATGTTCGCAATGGGAGAAGAAGGGGATGTCACGGACCAGCACGATGTCGTCATAGCCGGACACCTCCTCGAAGGTGCGACCAAGGACTTCCTCCGGTGACTGGTCATAGCCGCCAAACAGCTCGCGGTAGGCCGCGGCAACGCGTTTGGGCGTCTCCAGGAGGCCTTCACGAGCAGGATTGTCGCCTGCCCAACGAAGCAGCACGCGCACGGCTTCTTCCGCCTCCTGCTGGGACGGGCGGGTCAGCTCGTCCTTGGTGGCTGGAAAGTTCTTCACGATGGCATCCATTTATCGTCTCCCAATGCGGTTGAAGGCCGCATCCGACTGGCGTTACCCACACATTGACCACCGCACAAGCAGCCACGGCGCAATTTTATGCAATCTTCGGCTATCTGACGCCTAGACGCTGCTTTTACAAGATATCGCGTTCTGAATTGAGGAGCATTTGCCGGAAAACCTGCTTTCTTGATGATGTGCTGGAATAACCCATATAAGAGGGAAAGCATTTTTTGGTAGTCTGGCGGCCGACACGGCGTGTTGTGGTTGCGATTTCCCGGATACGAGAGCTATGGACGACATCTACAACAGCAAGATCCTCGAGTACGCCGGCAACATCACCCGGTCGGGCAGCCTGCCGGATGCGGATGCAGTTTCGGAGAAACACTCGAGGCTCTGCGGATCGAAGGTACGCGTCTATGTCAAGATGGAACAAGGCAGGATAACCGATTTCGCCCACGAGGTGCGAGCCTGCGCGCTCGGGCAGGCTTCGTCCTCGATCATGGCACGCCATGTGGTAGGCGCGACCGCCGACGAGATTCGCAAGGCGCGCGAAGACATGCTTGACATGCTGACGAACGGGGGCGAAGGGCCGGGAGGTCGTTTCGAGGAGATGCGGTATCTGAAGCCCGTCAGAGATTATAAGGCGCGCCATCCGTCCACCATGCTGACCTTCGAGGCGGTCGTGGACGCGATCAGCCAGATCGAGGC
>JAEYTV010000559.1 GCA_023433855.1 Pseudomonadota bacterium
ACATAGACCTGGGCATCTTCGTTCACCACAAGAGTTGCTTCGACACCCGGGGGGGATTTGACGAAGAGCTCAGGCGACTGGTGGATTGGGATCTCATCTTGAACTACACCGAGGCGTACCCGCCTCAGTTCATCCCTCACGTCCTCATGGATTACTCGGCGGCGGACGATCCCAACCGAATCTCCATCAAGGAATCTTTGAGTCCGGCGTGGTTCCATGTCCTGGCCAAGTGGAAACATCAGCCGAAAGTGTCCACGGTCATCCTGTCTTACAACCAGCGGCAATATATTGCTGAAGCCATAGAAAGCGCTTTGCGGCAGAAGGGCAGCATCAACCACGAGATCGTAATATCCGACGACGGTTCCACCGACGGCACCCGGGAGATAATCCAGGACTATGCGGAAAGGTATCCGCACCTGATCCGCGACGTAAGCAGCACCGAGAACCGCGGCATATCGGAAAACTACCGGCACGCGCTATCTGCTGCGGACGGGGAGTTCGTCGCCATACTCGAAGGCGATGACTATTGGATAGACAACAATAAGCTTGAGGCGCAGGTCGCGTTCCTGCTGCAGAATCGCGACTGCTCGATGGTGTTCTCCAAAATACGGGTTCACAACCTCATGCGTGACACGATGCGTACCCTGTCACGCCAGGACGCTCTCAAGAAGAAAAAGCTGAGCGGACGTGATTTCCTGGATCATCCTACGATGAATCTGATCGGAACGTTTTCGACCTGCATGTTTCGCAAGGAGCATCTCGTGCGCTTTCCGCCTGTTCTCTTCGAGAACCGGATCAGCGAGATACCGGTGGCGTTCTATCACGATAACCATGGAAGGATCGGCTATCTCGACGAGCCGATGACCTTGTACAGGCAGCACCCCGCCGGGGTGTGGTCCAGCAGCACCGCAGCCAACCAGAAAAGAAGCGGGCGGGAGACGCGAAGAGTCGCCAAGGCGGTTGCGCGGGATATCTACAAAAACGACATCCAGCGTGTCATAGACGAGCGATACGCCGACTGACAAAGATCGTTCGGAAAATGATCTTCACGTCCAGCCAAATCGTCCGCTTCCTCAAATACTCGGCGTCCTTTGCGGCCAGCTTTTCGGGGTCGGACATGTCGATGCCTTCGACCTGGGCGAGGCCGGTGATGCCGGGCCTCAGCCTGTAGACGCCGAGTTCCCTCCGACGCTTTATCAGCTCGGTCTGCGTCGGCAGGCACGGCCTCGGACCGACCAGGCTCATTTCGCCCTTCAGCACGTTCCAGAGCTGCGGCAACTCGTCGAGCTTCAGCCTGCGCAGGACCTTTCCAGGGCTGGTCACGGCGTCCTCGCCGACCTCGTGCGTCGGCAGGTTCCGCGTGCCTTCATGCATGGTTCTGAGCTTCATGCAGCGGAAGGGTTTTTCGTGCCTACCGATCCGCTCCTGCGCGAACAGAGCCGGCCCCGGCGAGGCCAGCCTTATCCAGACGGCGGCGGCCATGACGAACGGGCAGGCGAGGAGGGCGAGCGGAACCGCCAGGACGAGATCGAAAGCGCGCTTCATCGGCTACATCAGCCCGCAGGCGAGCGCGGCCCAAAGCGCCAGCGTGCCTTTCGTCGTCTGCCGGTAGACGCCTGACCGGCGCAGGTCCGCCATCGCCTTGAAGAGGTTGCCCGTCCGCGCGCGCGAGAACAGCTCGATGACTTCTATCGCATCGGGCGTGAGCAGGTCGCGGTTCTTGTCTAGGCCGTCGAGCGTCAGCTCGTTCCACCTCGCGAACTGCCCGTCGAGCAGAAGCTTCAATCGCTCAAACCGCGCCTTCCAGGATGTGTTGGCGCCGACGAGGTTTTCGGCGTGCTGGCGGTAGCGGACGAGTGGTTCGGGCGAATAGCGCACTATGCCGCCCGCGCCGGTCACCAACTGATAGATCCACCAGTCGTGGCTGACGAAGTGCGACCGGCGCGAGGCTAGCGCCACGATGTCGCGCGCGGCGCGGTTCAGCACCATCGTGTTGCCGCCGGCAAGGCTCTGCACCAGCGCATTGCGGAAGGACGGTTTTCGGGGAAACAGCGGCGACATGCCGATGGGCTCTCCCGCTTCGGAGACGGTGAGCGTCCTCGAGCAGAAAAGCAGCGGCTGCGATCCATCCTGCGAGCGCATCCAGGAAAGCGCCGTCTCCAGCTTGTTCGCCTCCCAGATATCGTCCTGGTCGCAACAGGCGAAGAAATCCGCGTCCGCGTCGTTCGAGATCAATGCCCGGAAATTCTCGGCGAAACCCTTTTGGGGGCCATCGCAGACGTTGAAGGCGCCCTTCGGCCATCGGCTTTGCCAACCGGATAGGATCGCCGGCGTGCTGTCCGTCGAGCCGTCGTCGGACACCCAGATATCGATCGCGGGATGGGTCTGCGCCGCCAGCGAGCGAAGCTGCTCGTCGAGGAAGGCGGCGCCGTTCCTCGACGCCAGCCATATCGCGACCCTGCCTGCGGTTTCGCTCGACGACACGCTTGCCTGCCTTCAATCGAGAACGAGCGAAGCAGCCGCAGCCGGCCCGAAATCGAACAGCATTTGCCGCACCGCCGGCTCGTCGCGGGCCTCGATCCGGTCACGGATGCTGGCGATCCTGGCGGGAACGTCAAGAGGCAATCCGTTGGCGCGGCGGCCGCGCAGAATCTTGGGATGCGATGTCGGCGCGACGCCCGCCGGGTCGTAGAAGAGTTCCTCGTGGAGCTTCTCGCCCTCGCGCGCCCCGATGGTGACGATCTCGATGTCCCCGTCCGGATTGTCCGCGTCGCGCACGGAGCGGTCGGCGAGGCGGATCATGGCTTCGGCCAGTTCCTTGATCCTGACGGGTTCGCCCATCTCGAGCAGGAGCACGTCGCCGGTTTTCGACAGCGCGGTCGCCTGGATGATCAGCTCGGAAGCTTCCCGCACCGACATGAAATAGCGGGTCATGTCCTCATGCGTCAGCGTCACCGGGCCGCCGGCCGCGATCTGTTCCTTGAAGAGCGGGACGACCGAGCCGCTCGATCCGATGACATTGCCGAAGCGAACCGAGGCGAAGTTTCGTTCGATGCCGTGGTTGCCGCCACGCGTGCCGTAGTAGCGCACGATGAGCTCGGACCATCGCTTGGTCGCGCCCATGGCGTTGGCGGGACGTACCGCCTTGTCGGAAGAGATCAGGATGAAATTCCGGACGCTGCATTCGTAGGCGGCCTCGGCGATGGTCCAGGTTCCGAGCACATTGTTGCGCGCGCCCTCGATGCAGTTGGCCTCGACCATCGAGACGTGCTTGAACGCGGCGCAGTGGTAGATGGTATCGACCACGTTCTCGCAGAGCACCTGCCGGGCGAGCGCCGGGTCGGTGACCGATCCCAGTATGTGGATGACGGGGCAGCGGGCGCTTCCGGCAATCTCGCGGCCGATCTCGTAGAGTCCATGCTCGTTGAAATCCATCAGGATGAGCTTGGAGGGATTGAGCTTTGCCAGCGTACGGGTGAGCGCCGAGCCGATCGAGCCGGCCGCGCCGGTGACCAGTATGACGCGCCCGTCTATGACGCTGCGCATCAGCTCGGGATCGGCCGGGACCGGCGACCTGCGCAGCAGATCGTCGATGTCGATGTCGCGGATGTCGCCGATCGAATATTTGCCGGCGGCGAGGTCGGTGATCGCAGGCAGGATCCTGAACTTCACCGGCAGGGAGCTGAACCGCGCAACCAGGTCGCGCTGGATCGAACTGGTCGGCAGCGCCATGGTGACAATGATCTCGTCGACATCGAAATTGCCGACGACGGTCTCGAGGTCGGACACGGAGTAAACCCGGAGGCCGAGCATATCCATTCCCTTGAGGCCGGGATCCTCGCTGATGAAGCCGATGACGTCGCGCTCCCGGCTGGAGGTCAGCGCGTTGACGAGCTGCATCGCCGGATTGCCGGTGCCGTATATCAAGGTACGCAGGACGTTCGCCGGTGGGGCAGGGTGCGCCCAGACCAGCCACTTCGATCCGAACCGGCTGCCGGCGATCGCCAGTATGCTAAGCGACCAGTAGAGCAATGCGACGGATCGCGGCACGCCGGCGAGGCCGGTCATCTGTGTCAGAAACACGAGGCTGACCCAAGCGAGCGTCGCAATGGTCACGGCGCTGAAGATCGTCCAGATCGCCCGTTCCGGGAGGTAGCGCAGCACCGAGCGGTACAGCCCCATCCGAACGAAGACGGGCAGGGCAATCAGCGGCGCGGCCAGCATGAGCAGCGCTTGTTCGAGATTGGGAATGAAGAAATGGTTTAATCGTAGCGAAAAGCTGAGCCAGAGAAGCGCGATCAACGCCGCGATGTCGAAGCACACAAACAGTAATTTCTTCGTGCCACGAGGCAATGCCGCAATACGACGACCGAACTGCCGCCTGTACATATGGTGCTTATTTCCTTTCGAACCGGATCGGATCACACTGCGCCGACCCTTGAATCCAATGTGGCTCGTCTAAACAACTGACGTTTTGTGACAAGAGCGTTGTTTAGGTGAAGCATCGGTGACCTACAGCACACACACAGAGCTCGGCCGGCATCTGATCGGACCAATCGATGCTGCGCAAGTATCGAAAAGCCGCATTGGGCGCAAACCGGTATTCCAGCAAAATCAAACAAGCCTGAATTTTATCCCCGCCTCCCGAGGTCGACTTACCATTGCGGTTGAAACTGGACCAAAGGAACCGCCATGGAACACTCTGCAAATCTTCAACTTCCCTACATCATGCCCTCGCAGGCCCAGAAGCACGTCACCCATAACGAAGCCATCAGGGCGCTCGATGCGCTGGTGCAGTTGGCGGTTCTGGACCGGGATCTTTCGGCGCCTCGCGGGTGGCCCGCGGACGGAGCCCGCTTTCTCGTTCCGGCTGGCGGAAGCGTTGCGTGGTCCGGCAAGGACGGCATGGTAGCGGCATGGCAGGATGGGGCCTGGGCATTCATCCCGCCGAAGGCCGGGTGGCTGCTCTGGGTCGCGGACGAAAGCCGCCTGCTGGGTTTCGACGGCGCGGCCTGGGTGGATGCCGCGGTGCACAGCGTGAACCCGACGCCGCTGATCGGCGCCAACGCAAACGC
>JAEYTV010000165.1 GCA_023433855.1 Pseudomonadota bacterium
TTGATGGTCTTGACCGCAACATTGCCGTCAGCGTCGCGGGTGAACGACCCAACGATCTGCTTTACGATGGCGGTGCCCGCTTCAACGACACCGGTTGTTGCGTTGGACTTGCCGCCAATCTCAGCCTGGAGCCAGTTTTCGCCGGAGAAAGAGGCCGAAGACGCGATGCTCTTCAGCTGGTCCTGCAACTGGGTGATTTCTTCCTGAACCTTGGCCTTGTCGACGCCTGGCTCGGTAGCGGCTACAAGCTTGTTCTTGATTTCCTGGACGACGTCGATGGCCGATTCCATGGCGGCATAGGCGGTATCGACCTTTGCAGCGCCGAGGCCGAGGGCGTCCTGGACGGCAGACAGAGCGCCGTTATCGGAACGCATGGTGGTCGCGATCGACCAGTAGGCGGCGTTGTCGGAAGCGGAACCTACGCGCAGGCCGGAGGAAACGTGAGCCTGGGTCTTCTCCATGTCGGAGCCGAGCTGGCGCAGCGTCTGTAGAGCAGCCATGGCTGCGATGTTGGTCAGAATGCTAGTCATAAAAAAGGTGCCCCTTGAGTTGGCTGATGACGAAAAGGGACATTCCGGTCACACCGGGAACAGCGGTCAGCATCATGCTTGCTAACCAGTTATTTTTTCTGGTTAACTCGCCGTTTCGATGGCTCTAGGTAACCCTAAGATGGTTAATGAAGATTGAAGCGGATCTGAAAAAGGAAAAGCCGCATCCGTGGTTCGGATGCGGCTCCTTTTGGGTCCCTGACGCGGTCAGCCTCCGCGCCATTTCGCCTGTGTCGATTAACGGAAGAGCGACAGGATGTTCTGGCCGTCGGCGTTCGCGATCGAGAGAGACTGGATCGCCAATTGCTGCTGCGTCTGCAGCGCCTTCAGCCTGGTGGACTCCTCGTTCATGTCGGCATCGACCAGACGTCCTACACCTTTGTCCAGCGAGTCGGAGAGCTTGGAGACGAAGTCGTTCTGCATTTCGATGCGCTTAGATACGGCACCGAGCTTTGCGGCGGCGCTCGTCATCTTCTCCAGCTGTCCGTCGACGAACGAGGTCAGTGCCGCGATGACGTCGTTGTCACTGGCCTTGCTGCCAATGCCGATCGACTTGTTGCCTGAAGTGGCGCGATAGTCATCAAGCTTGGTGATATCAAGTTCTGCGACGGAAACACCGACAGAGTAGGTTACGCCTGCGGTCGCCGTGGCACCGGCCGAGAAGTTATAACCCTTGGTCGTGTAAACCGCATCAACATAAGCGCCGCCGACCTTGATCAGGTAAGTGCCGCTTGCACCGGTGGTGAAGACACCCGCGGTGTCGCCCTTCTGGTAAACGCCGCCACCGATATCTCTCCACTGCGCGTCCGTTGCATGGATGGCAGTCGTGTTGATCGTGCCATAGTACTGGACGCTGTTGGTGGTACCGTCATCGAACTCGATAGCGACCTTGCCCTTGACCATGTTGGTGTCAAGGAGACCTGAATTGCCGCCTGAAAGATCGAAAAGGACGTTGGTTTCGTCGAGCTCGACATTAACCGTCTTGACCGCAACATTGCCGTCGGCGTCGCGGGTGAACGACCCAACGATCTGCTTTACGATCGCGGTGCCCGCTTCAATGACGCCGGTTGTTGCGTTGGACTTGCCGCCAATCTCAGCCTGGAGCCAGTTTTCGCCCGAGAAAGAGGCCGAAGACGCGATGCTCTTCAGCTGGTCCTGCAACTGGGTGATTTCTTCCTGGATCTTCGCCTTGTCGGCGCTGCCTTCGGCAGCTGTGACCAGCTTGTTCTTGATTTCCTGGACGACGTCGATGGCTGCTTCCATGCCGGCATAGGCGGTATCGACCTTTGCAGCACCGAGGCCCATTGCGTCCTGGACGGACGAGAGACCGGCATTGTCCGAACGCATGGTGGTTGCGATCGACCAGTAGGCGGCGTTGTCGGAAGCGGAACCTACGCGCATGCCGGAGGAGATCCGGTCCTGCGTCGTCTGCATATCATTGCTGATGCCACGCAGCGTCTGGAGCGCGGTCATAGCGTTAATATTGGTGAGAATGCTTGCCATAATTGATTGTCCCTTTGAACGAAATACTTTTGGGGGGACATACCGGACTGAATACTTTACCGGTCACTCCGGTCCGGCATCATGCCACTCGGTTCCTTCTGTGCAGAAGGGATACCAAACCCGTCGTGTGAGCGAAATCTCGCAGGCAATCCTTGCCAAGTTCTTTAAGCTTGGGCCCGCCTCCAATCTCAACGCAGCCATGGTTAACATTTGCTTTCATCGGCGCTTCAGCGAGGTCGGCTTCATGCAAGCTTCGCCTGCCACGCTGGGCCTCAGCGCCAACATCAGGCGATCATTCAGCGGAACCATATCTGGAGTCGACGCTTGAACACCCTAAAAATAAAGAAGCAGTATGCTGCTGCGCAGACCCATTTTGACAAAGCGCAATATCATGACGTGCTCGCTATCCTTAATAAGCTGTTGGAGGTCAGGAAGGATCCCCGACACTACGCTCTGCTGGGCGCAACGCTGGTCAAACTGAAAATGAGGGAGGAGGCCGCCCAGGCCTTTCAGATCGCCGGCGAGCTCCCCTCTCCGCACCGTATCAAGTACCTGCGTGAAGCGATGCGCCTTCATCTGTTGACGGGCAATGACGTTGAGCTTCTTCGCCTTGGTGGGCGCATACTCGACGAGGCATTGAAGGATCCCGACATGGCATTGCTGTTGTCGACCGCTTTAATGCGTCAGAATATGGAGGGCGCCGCTGCCTTCAGAAAAACGCTTGGGGAAAGCGGCGAGAGACCGCATCGACAGCTGGCGGTGCGAGGTATCAAGCTTCAAGATCGTACCCCTGAGGAAAACCAGTTCATAAGGGATGTCTTCGCGAGAGACGAAGATGATAAAATCGTCCGGAACTTCTATCTCTCCACCGTCCGTGACGCCCTCGACTATGATACGCTCGCTAAATACGAGCCTATTCTCAAGCAAGAAATTGCCGACAATGACTTCGAAGCCGTTCTGGACGAAGTTGCACTTTACAATATCCGCTGGTGCGACGACGAGAGGGCGAACGCCCTGGCAGGAGCTGGCCGTGGAGAGCGCAAACCGCCCGAGGGTCCGGCTAAACGGCTCTCGATGCCCCATACCTGGGGTCCGAAGCTAAGGATTGGCTACCTTTCTGCCGACCTATGGACCGAGCATGCCGTCATGAAAGCCTTCCGCGGCGTCTTGGAGGCCCATGACAAGGATCGTTTCGAAATTGTGATCTTCTGCAATGCAGATCCTGAGCACCTTGAGAAGCACAATACCGCTGCTCGCGACGGCTGGGGCAAGATTATCCGAATTCGAGACCTTTCAGACGATGAAGCTGCTGAGGCCGTCAAGGCGGAGAACATCGACATCCTCGTCGATCTTCATGGTCATACGGCGGAGAACCGCGTCTGGGTGCTCAACCGCTTCACCGCTCCGGTACACGTCACATGGCTCGGCTACCCGAGCACCGTTGCGAATGTCGATATTGACTACCTGATCTGCGACCGCACCGTCGTGCCGGAAACATCCATCCCTCACTATTACGAAAAACTCTGCTGGATGCCGGAAACATTCTTCCCCAATGACGCGATCCATCGTCCGCTGCCAAGGAAGATAGACAGAGCAGTCTGCGGAATGCCGAGCGATGCATTTATCTTCTCATGCTTCCACAGTCACTGGAAGTTCAGCCGCACCACGGTGGATCTTTGGATTCGCATCCTAAAAGAAACACCCGGTAGCTACCTCTTCCTGATCTGCCCGGAACGTTACGGCACGCGCAAGAACCTGATCAAGGCCTTCACCAAGGCCGGAATTGCCTCAGAGCGCCTGCTGTTCGGTGATCGCGTGCACGACTATGCCGCGTACATCGATCGCGTCGCTGTGACTGACCTGGGACTGGATACCTATCCTTACAACGGCCACACGACCACTTCAGAAAAGCTGTGGGCAGGCGTGCCCATGATAACCTACAAAGGGGTCAATTTCGCCTCTCGTGTCAGCGAAAGCCTTCTCAATGCGCTCGGCTTGCCTGAATTGATTGCCGACGATCCGGACG
>JAEYTV010000166.1 GCA_023433855.1 Pseudomonadota bacterium
ACTCGAAGGATGAAACGGGACGCAACGTCGTGGGATTGGCCTCGGCTTCCTGGGCAGCAGAAAACGGTGCGAGCGCCGTTCCCGCGGCCACGAAAAGACAGACGGCGGCGGCGCCGTTGAAAGCAAATCTGGTGTTCATGGCTCGTTGATCCTCAGGCCGAAACGATGTTGACGATCGGAAGTTGCCGGACCGGTGCCCCGGTAAGGCGTCGCCAGGCGTTGGCAACAGCAGGACCGACAGGCGGGACACCAGGCTCCCCGACACCGGTCGGAGCTTCCGACGACTTGATGATCTCCACGGCCACGTCCGGCATCTCGTTGATCCGGATGGAGCGATAGTCGTGGAAGTTGGATTGCACAATCTTGCCGCCGTCGCCAAGGGTGACGGCGTCAAAAAGGACCGCGCCGAGACCGTAGCCAATCCCGCCTTCCATCTGGGCCTTGATGACGTTCGGGTTGATGGCCACCCCGCAATCGACAGCGCACCAGACCTTGTGAACGCGTGGCGCTCCTTCCGGGCCGATGGAGACCTCGACAACCTGACCGACGAAGGTCTTGAAGCTTTCAACAACTGCAACGCCCCGTTGACGCCCCTCCGGCACCGGACCACCCCAGTTGGCCATCTCCGCCACCTTCCTGAGGACGCCAGCATGCCGCGGTTTTTCCGTCAGCAAGGCAAGCCGTCCCTCGACCGGATCGCGGCCGATCCTTTCGAACAGCTCGTCAACGAAGGTTTCGACGGCAAAGCCCGTATGCGTGTGGCCGACCGACCTCCACCACAGGGGAGGAACCGCGAGCTTGACGTTGTGCGAGGTGACTTTCAAGTTGGGTATGGCATAGGGCAGGTTTGAGGCGCCTTCGACGGACGTCTCGTCCAGATCGGCCTTGCCCATGATCGACTGGCCGACGATGATCTGCTCCCAGGCCGTGATCTCTCCATCCGCATTGATCGCCCCGCGCATCTTGTGCGCGTACATGGGGCGATAGAATCCGCCGCGGATATCGTCCTCCCGGGTCCACATGTGTTTCAGCGGGCGATTGCCGCCGCTCGCCGCGTAGACGGCAGCCGCCTCCTGGATGTAGGGCGACCCGAACTGGGCCTTGCGGCCGAAACTACCCCCGGCAAGCTGGGTGTTGACGCGCACTTTCGTTTCGTCGAGTCCGAGGACCTTGGCTGCCACCTGCTGGTCCATGCCCGGCATCTGCGCACCGTTGTAGATGTCGATCGATCCGTCTGCAGCCTTGATAAAGACGGCATCGAGTGGCTCCATGGGTGCATGGGCGAGAAAGGGGAAGACGATCTCTGCTTCAATGGTCTGCAACCCGGGGGTCTTGAAGGCATCATCAACATTGCCCGTGTTGGTTGCCTCGATGCCCTTCTCGCCAAACTGCCTCACATAGTCCGCCGCAAGCTGCTTGGACGAGCGGGTCTCGGCATTTGAGAGATCCCACTCGATGGAAAGGGCGTCGCGGCCCTTCAGCGCGGCGTAGGTATTATCTGCATAGACTGCAACGCCGGAGGGCACCTGCTTGATGTCGACCACGCCTGCAACCTTTCGGGCCTCGGTGTCGTCGAAGCTCTTCACCGTCGCGCCAAAATGCTCGGGGTGAGCGACGACCGCGATCAGAAGGTCGTCGGGCATGATGTCCAGAGTGAAGACTGCCGTGCCGTCTGTCTTTCCGCGGGTATCAAGCTTCGGCAGTTCGCTACCAATGAGGATGAAGTCCTTGGGATCCTTAAGCTTGGGTTCAGCCGGCGGCGTTTGCCGGGCTGCTTTTTCGGCGAAGGCGCCGAAGCTGCTCTCCCTGCCGGAGCCAACATGTTTGATGCGCCCTTTCTCGACGGTGATCTCGGAGACCGGCACCTTCCATTCCTCGGCGGCAGCAGCGACCAGCATCGCGCGTGCTGCAGCACCAGCCTTGCGCATCTGTTCGTAAGCGTTGGAGATCGAACTTGAACCGCCCGTCCCCTGGATGCCAAAGGCGAAGTTTGCGTAGACCTGGTTATCGGTCGGCGAATGCACTGCGCGCATCTGGCTCCAGTCGGCATCGAGTTCTTCCGCCACCAGGGTGGCAAAGCCGGTGAAAGGCCCCTGACCGAACTCGATGTGTTTTGAGAGGATCGTGACCGTGTCGTCCACACCGATCTTGACGAAGGCGTTCAATGGCGTCAGCGCCGCATCGCCCCCTGCCTTTATTCCGATCGGGGCGGCCGAGATCAGCTTGGGCGCGATGGCCACACCGATCACGAGGCCGGTACCCGCGATAAAACCTCGGCGAGAAATATTGATGTGCTGGATCGTCATGGCTCAGCCCTCCATCGCGTTGGCAGCATTGTGGATTGCCGCGCGGATGCGATGATAGGTGGCGCAACGACAGATGTTGCCGGTCATCGCTCCGTCTATATCCGCGTCGGTCGGCTTTGGAACCATCTGCAGGAGTGCGACGGCCGACATGATCTGTCCCGATTGACAATAGCCACACTGCGGTACGTCCAGACCGGCCCATGCAGTCTTCACCGCCTCCGCCTCCTTGCCGGAGACCCCCTCGATCGTAACCACGTCGGAGCCCTCGACCATCGAGATCGGGGTGACGCAGGAGCGGCGCGGCATGCCGTCCAGATGGACGGTGCAGGCGCCGCACTGAGCTACGCCGCAGCCATATTTGGTGCCCATCAGTTTCTCGGAGTCGCGAATGACCCCCAGCAGAGGGGTGTCGGGATGCCCGGCGAACATTCGCTCCG
>JAEYTV010000204.1 GCA_023433855.1 Pseudomonadota bacterium
GCGGGGTCTGGCCGCCGAACTGCACGATGACGCCGTGCAGCGTGCCGGCGGAGCGCTCGCGCTCCAGGATCTCGATCACGTCCTCGGCGGTCAGCGGCTCGAAATACAGCCGGTCGGAGGTGTCGTAGTCGGTCGACACGGTCTCCGGGTTGCAGTTGATCATGATCGCCTCGAAGCCCGCATCCTTCAGGGCGAACGCCGCGTGGCAGCAACAATAGTCGAACTCGATGCCTTGGCCGATCCGGTTCGGGCCGCCGCCGAGAATAACGACCTTCCTGGCGGCGGAGACCTCGGCCTCCGACCGGAGTTGCCCAACGAAGGGCGTCTCATAGGTCGAGTACATGTAAGCGGTCGGCGAGGCGAATTCGGCAGCGCAGGTGTCGATCCGCTTGAAGACGGGACGGACGTTGAGCGAGTTGCGCAGCTCGGCCACTTCCTTCGGACGCTTGCCGGTGAGGCTGGCGAGGCGAGCGTCGGAGAAACCCATGGCCTTCAGCATGCGAAGGTTTTCCGCATCGGTCGGCAAACCGTTCTCGCGGATGCGCGCTTCCATGTCGATGATGGCCTTGAACTGCGCAATGAACCAGGGGTCGATTTTGCAGGCTTCGTGTACCTCGTTCTCGGTCATTCCGAGGCGTAGAGCCTGCCCCACCATGCGCAGGCGGTCGGGGGTTGGGGTGCCGATTGCTGCTCGGATGGCGTTCTTCGCGTTTTCACCCTCCTCCAGACCGGGGATCTCGATCTCGTCCAGACCCGTCAGACCGGTTTCCAGTCCGCGCAGAGCCTTCTGCAGCGATTCTGCAAAGGTGCGGCCGATCGCCATCACTTCGCCGACCGATTTCATGGCGGTGGTCAGGACCGGGGAGGCGCCGGGGAACTTTTCGAAGGCAAATCGCGGGATCTTGGTGACGACGTAGTCGATCGACGGCTCGAACGAGGCCGGCGTCGCGCCGCCGGTGATGTCGTTTTCCAGTTCGTCCAGAGTGTAGCCGACGGCGAGCTTGGCAGCGACCTTGGCGATGGGGAAGCCGGTCGCCTTGGAGGCAAGCGCGGAGGAGCGCGACACCCGCGGGTTCATCTCGATGACGACGAGGCGGCCATCCTTCGGGTTGACCGCAAACTGGACGTTGGATCCGCCGGTCTCGACGCCGATCTCGCGAAGCACCGCGATCGAGGCGTTGCGCATGATCTGGTATTCCTTGTCCGTCAGCGTCAGGGCCGGCGCGACCGTGATGGAATCTCCCGTGTGGACGCCCATCGGATCGATGTTTTCGATCGAGCAGATGATGATGCAGTTGTCCGCCTTGTCGCGGATCACCTCCATCTCATACTCCTTCCAGCCGAGTACCGACTCCTCGATCAGCACTTCAGTGGTGGGAGAGGCGTCGAGTCCGCCGGATACGATCTCGAAAAACTCAGAGCGGTTGTAGGCAATGCCGCCGCCGGTGCCGCCCAGTGTGAAGGACGGGCGGATGATCGCGGGCAACCCGACATGGTCGAGCGCCTGGGCCGCAATTGCCATGGCGTGGCTCATGTAGCGCTGCTTGCGGTCGCTTTCGCCGAGGTTCCACTGGTTCTCCAGAGCGTCGAGCGCCCTGTCGAGTTCACTGCCTGACAGGCTTTCCCGCAGCTTGATCCGTTCGGCTTCGTGAACCGCGCGGTCCTGCTCCTTGATGTCGGTCGCGTTGGCGAGCATCGACTTCGGCGTTTCAAGGCCGATCCGAGCCATGGCTTCGCGGAAAAGAGCACGATCCTCGGCCATGTCGATCGCCGCCGGCTTGGCGCCGATCATCTCTACATTGTAGCGGTCGAGAACGCCCATGCGCTTGAGAGAGAGCGCCGTGTTAAGCGCAGTCTGGCCTCCCATGGTCGGGAGGAGGGCATCCGGACGTTCCTTGGCGATGATCTTGGCGACGACTTCCGGCGTTATAGGCTCCACGTAGGTCGCGTCTGCAAGCCCGGGATCAGTCATGATCGTCGCGGGATTGGAGTTGACCACGATGACCCGGTATCCCTCTTCCCGAAGTGCCTTGCAGGCCTGGGTACCGGAATAATCGAACTCGCATGCCTGACCGATGACGATCGGACCCGCGCCGATGATGAGGATAGATTTCAAATCTTGGCGCTTGGGCATGGATCGTCTTTCCGCGTTTTCCTGCGCGAAAAACCGGCGCGGCGTGGGAGGCACCGGTCGGGTCGCGCGAGCATGGTCTTTTCAGGCTAGACGCGGCTTATAGGCAAATGTCTTTGCGAACGGAACCCCATAAATCGTCAAATCGACAGGAAATATCGTGATGGCGTCGTGGACAAAATGCGTATTCCCGCTACCGCGTCCTTAACATTTTCGCGGCAATGTTGGCAGGCAAACGAGTTCCGGAACATGTCGATCGATTTTCGGCGCGCACGATTTCTCCTCCTGGCCATCACCGGCTTCTCCTATGCCGTGATCGGGCCGTTGTCGTCGTTCGCTGGCTTGGCCATCGACTACAACTCGGTCCTGTTGGCAGTGGCTTGGCTGGGAGGCGGTCTTGTCTGCAGCAGCCTGTACTGCACCTGGCGGGGCATGCTCCCGCTCCGCAACCTTGTCGAACCAGTCCTGCTCGGCCTGCTCATGACCCTGCCGACCGTGGCTGCGACCTATCTCGCGATCCGAATGGGCCTGCCGCTTGCGGACGAGACACTGGCAACCTTCGACGCCGCCATGGGTTTCGACTGGAGGGCGTTCGTCCAACTGGTCGACGATCGGCCCTGGCTTTCTTCTTGTCTAGGGGTGGCGTACCAATCCTTTGCCGTCCAATTGATAGCACTTCCCCTCCTGCTGTCCCTTTCCGGAAAGGCTGCGCGCGCATACGCAATGGTGGCAGCGTATTCATTGATCTGTTTCATGGCGAGCGCCATCGCGGTGCGGTTCCCGGCGATCGGCGCGTATCCCTTTTACGGTGTTGGAGGCGGAAGTCTTGGAAACATCAATGTCCATTTCGGCTATTTCTTTCTTGAACAGTTCAATGCCGTCCGGGACGATCCGTCTTTCGTGTTCTCCATGGTGGACGCGGCGGGGATACTCACCTTCCCCTCGGTGCACGCTGCCTGTGCGGCGCTCTGTGCCTGGGCGGCATGGTCCATCAGGACGATCCGATATCCTGTGTTGATCCTGAACGGCGCCATGGCAGCCGCGGCGATCTCCCATGGCAGCCACTACTTCATCGATGTTCCTGCCGGCATGCTGCTCGCAGCCTTCTGCATCGCCATTGTGCGCGTCGCCGTTCGCGAACGCTCCTGGCCCGGATGCCGCGAAGATGTAGCGCCGCCAGTCGCAGCCCGCGATCGGGGGAGCACGGAGAGTGAAGGGGCCCGCCGAGCGCACCTTCCGGAACCTGCTTGACGGAAGTTAAAAGGCCCAAAGCGTACCGGTAGCCGCCCACCTGACATGGACAGCCCCCGCCCGCGGTATTAGACCGAGTGAAAATAAGACATTGCCGTGACAGCCGCCGCCGATGGCCGCTCGTGCGAGGAAACGATTATGGCAGATGCAACATCCAAGCCCGTCACACCTGTCGCTGCAGATGCGACCGTACTTCCCATCATCCTGGCGGTCAGCTTCTGCCACATGATCAACGACATCATGCAGTCGATGATCTCGGCAATCTATCCCATGCTCAAGACGGATTACGCCCTGGACTTCTGGCAGATCGGCGTCCTCTCGCTGGCGTTTCAATGCACCGCCTCGCTTCTGCAGCCGGTGATCGGCATCATCACGGACAAGAAACCGTTTCCCTATTCGCTGCCCGTGGGAATGGGATCAACGTTTATCGGCCTCTTCATGCTGGCGAATGCGCACTCCTATGCCGTGCTGGTGATCTCCGCCTCGCTGATCGGGATCGGTTCGGCTGTTTTCCATCCCGAATCGTCGCGGGTTGCACGGCTAGCCTCAGGCGGTCGATATGGTTTCGCCCAGTCCGTCTTCCAGGTGGGGGGCAATTTCGGGCAATCAATCGGGCCTCTGCTGGCGGCGTTCATCATCGTACCGAATGGCCAGGGAAGCGTCGCCTGGTTCTCGATCGGCGCCATGATCGGGATCATCATTCTCGGCCGCGTGGCTCGCTGGTACAAGGCGCACATGCTCGCCAACAAGGGCCGCAAGCGGGTGGTGAACGCCCACAACCTGTCGAAGCCAACAGTTGCCCTTGCCCTTGGTGTATTGACGATCCTAACCTTCTCCAAGAACGCCTACATGGCGAGCATCAGCAGCTACTACACCTTCTTCGTCATCGAGAAATTCCAGGTGACGGTGCAGCAATCGCAGATCATGCTCTTCATCTTCCTCGGTGCGGTCGCACTCGGCACGGTGATCGGAGGTCCGATCGGCGACAAATTCGGTTCCAAGGTCGTGATCTGGTTCTCGATCCTCGGCGTGCTGCCCTTCACTCTCGCGATGCCCTACGCCAATCTTCCGGTTACGATCGCGCTGTCGGCGATCATCGGCTTCATCATGGCGTCATCCTTTCCGGCCATCGTGGTCATGGCGCAGGAACTGGTGCCTGGCCGGGTCGGTATGATCGCCGGGATCTTCTTCGGGATAGCGTTCGGGATCGGCGGTATCGCGGCAGCTGCGCTGGGCGTGCTTGCCGACCGGCACGGAATTGTCTTCGTGTACGGTCTCTGCTCATTCCTTCCGCTTCTCGGATTGCTTACCGTCTTCCTGCCCGGCAGGAAGGCACTCCGGGTCGCTTGAGGAGAGTTCCAGATTGATTCTGCACCGGCGGGATCGCCTTCGACCGAGCCGCGTTATATCGCTGATCAACCTGGCTGCTTGCGAAGGAGCGCGACATGGACTGGAGAGGCC
>JAEYTV010000248.1 GCA_023433855.1 Pseudomonadota bacterium
CCGGGAGGAGGGGAGGGGTTTGTGGCGGTATCCATAGTCGGCTCCTCCGAGATCGAGAGATGAAGGCATCAGGATCCCTCGGGTTCGCGCGATGCCAGCTCACTCTCCTCTCCCTCTGGAACGGATAAAGCAGGGAGCCTGATAATGTCAATCGCTGAAATCTGGCCGATCTTCGCCCTGCCGCAGCGGCGCCGTTTTTATAGCGTCAGACCCTCGGTCTCATATCGCGCAAGGACCTTCGTCGCCGCCGGCGAAATCTCCACGACGGCGCGTGCATCGAGATCGAAGATGATGGCCGTCGATTGCATGGAGCCGTAGACCCTGTCGGTGAAGGGATCGACTATCCAGAAGATCAGCGACATGGTGCGCCTGTACGTCGTCTGAAGGCCCGCCCAGATCTCGAAACAATCGCCAGCACAGGGGGGTTGTCCATAAAGGATCCGGAATTCAAGCACGGCGCCCCCGATCCTCCCGGGAGGCGTCTGCGCAAGCTCGGCGACGTGGGCCCGCAAAGGCCCCGTGAGTTGCTTCACGCCACTCCCGACCGCGCCGATGAATTTTTGAGGCCGCATACGGTCAAAGGCGTCGCAGCTGTCCCGTTCGATCAGGCTCATAGACGTACGCTTGAGGCCCAGCGCAATTGCGCGACCTCTCGAAGCTGCCATAATAACCGGTTCATCGTTCGTGCTGCGTGGTGCTGCCTCCTTGGGTATACCCACCAGCGAAGCTCCGATCCTTTTCAGGAAATCGGCCGGCCAGGAACGCGGGGTAGTCCCGTCGGCTGCGTCCACATGCGTCACCCGCACACGGAATGTCGCGGCGATCTGTCCGCTGTCGCTGTGATGCATGACGAGCAGCACGAAGGCGGTGGTCGGCGTGGCATCTATGAAGCCTGCCTGCATATGAAGTGGTGCGCCACCATGGGCTTCTCGATGGAACCGGATGTGGTGTTCGTTAAAGGCGAGCGTCGTGGAAGATCGCGGCGACATGAGGTCGGGCAGACCGTTGAAGCCGAAGAGCATGGCGAGCCCTTCATGGGCACGCGCGACATAGTACTGGGTGTTCCAGTGGCCCATCTCGTCCACCTCCCATTGGCGGACGCTGCCACGCCACACTTCGATCATCTCGCCCCCCATGGCGCCATTCCTCTTGTACAACGACGTGACCCGCGACCTGTCGGCGGCAGCCTGTCGTGACTTCGGTGTACTCCCGACGCCAGAAAATCATGTCATTCGCTATCCCGGCCAGACGCCTCTCTCCCACTGTTACGGATATCAGGGAGCCTGTTATTTTGCAATGAATTTGCGGTGGCCATCTGTGGGCGGAGAGCTTGGTTGCTCCCGGGTAGCAAAGGCTGCAGAGAAGCCTTCCCTATCGGCGTTTTCCCTCCAGGCGAGGATTGGTAGCGCCTATTCTCCCTTGGGCGCGTCGCGTTCACGAAGACTCCGGGCCACTAATCGGCACAGGTCCCGGAACTGCTGATAGGTTTCCTGGGGGAAAATCGAAAAGATATCCCGCTCTACGGCATCAGCGACGGCATCGCAGGCATCAAGCATGTTCCTGCCTTCCTCTGTGAGACTCATGCGCAGGATACGCCGGTTGGCGGGGTCCTCCTTGCGGGTGATGAGGTTACGTCGCTGAAGTCCGCTGATCAGTTCGTTCATCGTTTGGGGCGTGACGAAGAAGCGGCGCGACAGTTCCGCTGAGGAAAGGCCGTCGCGGCTGCCGATAACGCTCAGCACTGTGTACTGGATACCGGTCATCTGATGAGCGGCGAGCGAGGCTTCCAGCCTGGTGCGTACCGCATGGTTCGCCTGGTTGAGGAAGTACACGGCCCGGGGCCGCAGCATGTGCCATTCACCGGCTTCTTCTTCACGTCCAGTGTCTTCAACCATCACGACGCGGCCTACCTTTTGTCCATGCCATCCTCAAGCGGGTAGCCGAGAAAGCGGAAATCTACAAGCACAGCTTGCAACAAACACTCATCGCCCCGGAGCGAGGCGGCGGCTCGCCGCTGCCCCAGATCTCGGCCCACGCACCGCCATTGCTCACGGTCAAGAACCTGTCTTTGATCTTTCTGACCGGGCCCCGCCAGTTCTCCCATCGAGCCGCATCCTTTCCTTCATCCGCCATGCTCGCGGCGTGTCGCCTGTCTGCTTGAGAAAAAAGCGCGAGAAGTAGGCGGGATCACTGAAGCCGAGCCGGGCTCCGACTTCATGAACCGGCGAAATCGAGAAGACCAGTTCCCGTTTGGCCTCTTCCGTCAGCTTGGCCATGAGAAGATCATGGACGGTTTGCCCGGTGATGGCGCGGGTGATGCGATTAAGGTGGGTCAGTGATATGCCGAGTTCTCCGGCATAGAAGGAGGCTGGCTTCTGGCTGCGGAAATGTTGCCGGATAAGGCCATTCAGCACCTCCAGCCGACGCTCCCCGTCTTCCGCCGGACGTTGGCTGACGTCGCTTTCATCAGAAATGCGCGCCGTCAGCCTGATTGCCTGTGTCACATATGCCTCCAGCAGATCGTTGCGCCCGCTGCGGCGATGCTCGAATTCCTCGCCCAATCGTTTCAATGTCTGCATCGCGAAGGCCGCGTCGGGATTGGCTCGATCGAGCACCGTCACATGCGGCGCCGCCAACCATTCGCCGAAACGACTTCGCTCCGACGGAGGATGCCCGAGGTGGGATGCAAGGATGGTGATGACCAGTCCTTCGATATCGCGCGAGAAGCGGAACCCATGGGTGAGACCGGGCGGCACGGTAACGATCGACGGCGGGTCGAGGGCCTGCACCTCGTGGCCGAATGTAGCGTCGCCCGAGCCTGCCTCGATATACAAGATCTGAAAGAATGTCTCGTGCCGGTGCGGTCGAATTTCCCACCGGTGCAAGCTGCTTCTAGACCTGATTGTCTCGCAATGCAGCCAGAAATCGGGTTCCTTGCCACTATTCTCGCCGTAGAGCTGATAAGTAGGGACCGGCCTGTTCACCGCTATGCTCCACCATCAATGTTCGATTAGTGCAACTTTTCGGCTCGATTGTCCATTGTCGACCCGAGGCCGCCCGGACAGAATTAGGTAAAGGCAACTTTCAGTTATGGGAGGACATTGTTGCGGACCAAGGTGGCGATTATCGGCTCGGGACCCTCGGGTCTCTTGCTTGGGCAGCTTCTAACCGAAGCGGGTATCGACAATATCATTCTGGATCGGGTCAGCAAGGACTACATCCTTGGTCGCGTACGGGCCGGTGTTCTTGAACAAGGAACCGTTGCGCTTCTTGATCAGGCAAGGTCCGGCGCTCGCATGCATCTTGAAGGCCTTCAGCATGACGGTTTTTCGCTCGCTTTCGGGGGACGCGATCACCGCATCGACCTTCATGGGCTCACAGGCGGCAAGGGGGTCATGGTCTATGGCCAGACCGAGGTCACCCGCGACCTGATGGAAAGCCGCGAGAAGAGCGGCATGGCCACGATCTACGAAGCGGCCCATGTCCAGCCGCATGATTTCGACAGCGACACACCATCGGTCACCTACGAAAAGGACGGGCTTGCGCATCGTATCGACTGCGACTTCATCGCCGGCTGCGACGGTTTCCACGGGGTGAGCCGCAAGGCGGTGCCCGAGCAGGCCATCCAGATTTTCGAGAAGGTCTACCCTTTCGGCTGGCTCGGTATTCTTGCTGACGTTGCGCCTGTCAGCCCGGAACTGATCTATGCCAATCATCCGCGGGGCTTTGCGCTCTGCTCCATGCGCTCGGCCACCCGCAGCCGTTATTATATCCAATGCGCACTTTCCGAGAAAATAGACGACTGGACGGACGACCGGTTCTGGGACGAGCTTCGGCGGCGCCTGCCGGCGCATCATGCGGAAGCGGTGATCACGGGACCGTCTTTTGAGAAATCGATCGCCCCCTTGCGTTCATTCGTCGCCGAGCCGATGCGGTTCGGCCGCATGTTCCTCGTCGGCGACGCGGCGCATATCGTGCCACCCACGGGCGCAAAAGGGCTGAACCTGGCGGCAAGTGACGTGCACTATCTCTTCAGCGGGCTGCGCGAACATTATCAGGACCTTTCCTCGGACGGCCTTGATGCCTATTCGGAAAGGGCGCTTGCCCGCGTCTGGAAGGCGGTCCGTTTTTCCTGGTGGATGACGACGATGATGCATCGGTTCCCGGATACCGGCGACTTCGACCAGAAGATCCAGGAGGCAGAACTGGACTATCTCACCCATTCGAGGGCGGCCTCGACGGCCCTCGCGGAAAACTACGTCGGATTGCCGTTCTGAAGGTTTCAGCGGCGATTGACTGCGCTTGCAACGCGGTGAGGTGCCCTGTGTCGGCACCCGCCGCCCCGCTCCGATCGATCCGGAGAGTTCGCAAGCTGCCCAGAGCATCCATCTGCGCGAAGTAGACAAGGAAGCGGAAGGCACCTACATCAACAAAGAAGTTCACCTTCCCTTGAGAAGCACGGAGATCTTGCGTTCCAGCGGCGAATAAAGCAAGGGGACGCGAGGCTGCGCCATGGTCTTGAGCCGCATCTTGCATGGTAAGGACGTTCTGCAGACGTGGAGGTTCTTGGAGCGACAGGAGAGATCGGCTCCTGGGCTACAAGCGGAGGGGACACCAACCACTGAAGACCAACAGCGAAGGACAGGACAACACCCTATGCAGACGGTCTTCAGCATAGCCATCGATGCGCTCGCCTACGGCATGGTATTGTTCGTGATAACGATTGGCCTTTCGGTGACGATGGGTCTGATGCGCGTCGTTAACCTGGCGCATGGCGCATTCGCTATGATTGGCGGGTACATCGCCGCCTATGTGGCGCGCGGTCTCGGACTCGGATATGCGGTCGCCATCATCGCCGCCGTGGTGATCACCATCGTTATCGCCATTCCCCTTGAGCGGCTTCTTTATCGCCGCATCTATGGAAAACCCGAGCTCACGCAGGTCCTGATGACGATCGGCATCACCTTCTGCATCATCGGCATTGCCAATTACGTCATGGGCCCGACGCTGAAGACCATTCCGCTACCCGAGCCGCTGCAGGGCTCCGTCGATCTTGGCTTCCGCAGCATCTCCACCCACCGGCTGTTCGCCATAACCTGCGGTTTGGTCGTAGCGCTCTGCCTGTGGTTCGTGATGGAGATGACCAGCTTCGGCATCAAGCTGCGTGCGACGGTCGACAATGCCGCCATGGCGGCAGCGCTTGGCGTGCGCACGGAGATCGTCTACGCGGTGAGCTTTGCAGCCGCCGTCGGGCTGGCAGCCTTCGGAGGCGTGCTCGGCGCCGAACTTCTGCCGATCGAGCCCTATTATGCGCTGCGGTACATGATGACCTTCCTGGTCGTCGTCTCGGTGGGTGGGGCCGGGTCCATCCCCGGCGCGCTGATCGCCTGCCTTGTCCTCGGGGCCATCGACACAACGGGGCGCTACCTGGTGCCGGAGTTCGGCGAATTCTTCTTCTATCTCGCTGTGATCGCCATCATCTGCGTCTTTCCGCGCGGCTTCGCCGGACGCGTGAAGTGAGGCAGGCGGTGTTGACATGATTTCGGGGAGCCACAGCAATATCGGTCGGCGAGGCGGTTCATTGAAGCGCGACCTTATTGGCGTGACCGTCATCATCGCGTTCGCCGCGCTGGGATATGTCCTCTTTCCTGACAATCTCGCGCTGCTGACCCGTATCCTGGCTTCCGCCTTGCTGGTGCTGTCACTCGATCTGGTGACCGGTTATTGCGGCGTCGCTACGCTTGGGCATGCCGCGCTGTTCGGCTCCGGCGCCTATGCGGCCGGTATTCTCTCGGCCCACTATGGCATCAACGATCCAGTCCTGATGACGCTCGGCGGTATCATTGCCGGTGCGGGCGCGGGACTGCTCTGTGTGGTGGTCATGCTCAGGGCCCACGGGCTGCCGCAGATTGTTTTGTCGATTGCCCTGGTCTTTCTGTTCCACGAGTTCGCCAACAAAGCTTCCTCCTGGACCGGCGGCAGCGATGGCCTCGTCGGTATCATGCCCGATCCCGTCTTTGGCCTCTATGAGTTCGACCTATTCGGCCGCACGGCTTATTTCTTCGGCGTGGCGCTGCTGCTGATTGTCTTGATACTGCTCCGCATCCTAGTGCGCTCGCCCTTCGGCCTGCTGTGCCGCGGCATCAAGGAAGACCCGTTGCGTATCCGTGCCATCGGGGCGTCGCCGGATAGGGCGCTGATGAAGATGTTTGTGATATCCGGCGCAGTGGCGGGGGCGGGCGGGGCGCTCAGCGCCATCTCCACCCAGGTCGTGGGCCTTGATGCGCTCTCCTTCACCCTGTCGGCGGAAGCGCTGGTCATGCTGGTGCTCGGAGGCACGGGATCGCTGTTCGGGGCGATGGCCGGCACGCTGATCTTCATGCTGTTTGAGGATTATGTTTCAGCCGCCAACCCGTTCCATTGGCTGACCATGGTCGGCGCTCTGCTGATCGCGGTCGTGTTGTTCGCGCCAAACGGCATCTACGGCACCGTCGCCGCCTATCTCTCATGCCGGGGAGGGGATAGCCGATGACCGCCGTTTTCGAGGTGACGAATCTCAGGCGATCGTTCGGCGGGCTTGTTGTCACGAACGACGTTTCGCTGTCCATGGCTCCGGGTGACCGGGTGGCGCTGATCGGTCCCAACGGTGCCGGGAAGACAACCTTCGTCGACCTCGTCACCGGCGTGCTGCCGCCGAGTTCCGGCGAGGTGCGGCTCCTTGGCGAAACCATCACCAAGGTCGATCCAATCGGCCGTGTGCGGCGCGGGCTCGTCCGCTCCTTCCAACTGACACGGCTGTTTCAGGACATGACTGCGGCCGAACATGTGGGGCTTGCCGTGCTGCAGCGGAGCGGCCGTGGTAGTCGCCTGTTCGGGAGCTTCCTTGATATGCCCGATGTGATGGCCGAGGTTTACGAATTGCTCGAAAAGCTGGGTTTGGGCGAAGTCGCGCATCGCAAGGTCTGCCAGATCGCCTATGGCCAGCAACGACTGCTCGAAATCGCCATAGCACTGGCACTGAAGCCGACGGTGTTGCTGCTTGACGAGCCGGCAGCCGGTGTGCCGCAGGGTGATACCGGCCGTATCGAACAGGCACTCGCCGGCCTGCCCGAGGATCTGGCAGTCCTGATGATCGAGCACGACATGGATCTGGTCTTCCGCTTTGCCAAGCGGGTGATCGTGCTTGCCGGCGGGACCGTCATCTTCGACGGCCTGCCGTCCGATGTCACCAGGGATGCCCGGGTCCGTGAGGCCTATCTCGGAAGTTATGCCCATGCCAGCAGCTTCGCTTGAGGTCGAAAACCTCTCCGCAGGATATGGCCCGACCCGCGTTCTGGAGAACATATCCTTCTCTGTCCCTGCCGGTCAGCGGCTTGCCGTGCTCGGCCGAAACGGCATGGGCAAGACCACGCTGCTCGCCTCGCTTGCCGGCCAGACAAAACGTTACGACGGTTGCATACGTCTGGGTGGTGCCGATATTTCCACCGCGCCGGGTGCACCCCGCGCAATCCAGGGGCTTGGCTACGTACCGCAGGCGCGCTGCATCTTTCCGACGTTGACGGTGGAGGAGAACCTCGCCGTTGGCTTGAAGGGCCGGCCGAAGACCGCCATCGATGAAGCCTACCAGATGTTCCCGCGGCTGAAGGAGCGTCGCCGCAACCTCGGCAGCCAGCTCTCGGGCGGCGAACAACAGATGCTGACCACGGCCCGCAGCATCCTGGGCCGGCCAACGGTCCTGTTACTGGACGAACCGCTGGAAGGATTGGCGCCGGTCATCTGCGAAGAATTGATCGGAGCCTTCACCGATCTTGCCAATACGGGGGAGATGACGATCCTGCTCGTCGAGCAACGGATCCAGAGCGCGCTCGACTTTGCCGAGCAGGTGATCATCCTGGAACGCGGAAGGATCGCCTGGTGCGGCACCCCGCAAGCGCTCACCAAGGATCAAGATACGGTGGAGCGGCTCCTCGGAGTAGGCGGCCTGAAATGACCGGGTGTGTATCGTTTGTAGCTCACCGCATTCCTGGACCCACCCCCACTGTAACGATTAAGCGGCATAAGATGTATTATGGAACATCGACCATTGGAGTCGCAGCAACAAGAAGTTGCCCCAACTCCTGTCCTTGTGGTGAACTCCAGTCCCTCACCAATTCGGCAACCACGGTGTTCGTTACCGACATACGTACACCGGCATCTTTTAATCGCACGCGGCTGATGTCTTCGTTGATCTTGAAAGGCGAGCCGCACGCGTCCATCACGGCCTGTACCTGGTAACCATCTCGAACAGCACTTATGCTGGGAAAGACCAGGCAAATGTCTGTTGTTATTGCACCGATGATGAGTTGCTTGCGTCCCGTTCTTTCCACGGCGCCTTTGAAATTCGGGTCGTCCCACGCGTCGACAATGCCTTGGCGTTGAACGCGCATGCCAAAGGCATCGGGTATTACGTGCTGCAGCTTCTCGTCGATCCGGCCTTGAATGTGATCCTCCTGGCTGGTGGTAAGGATGATCGGCATGTTGAAGGCGAGTGCAGTCTTTGCAAGTATGATTGCATTACGCAATGCAGTGTCGGCTGGAGTGGTCCGGCACAGCTGCAACGTCCCCACCTGATAGTCGATGAGAAGAAGCGCCGATTCCTGCGGCGTGAAGAGATTGAATGACATGCCGTTCTCCTTTCACTGATGCCGATTGAAGCGTGATGCGCAGAAGGTTTCGTTTGGACGACTATCCTGGCGGGTGCCGTTCAGCGTCTGGCCGGTCCTTTCGCATGCGGGAATCCGCCAACACACTGGCGAGCGAGACGCCTTTTGGCTGCCCGCCGGGCACCGCCTATGGGGGCATATCGGTTCCGATGAAGGTGTTCCATATCTGAGGTGGACGCGCACTCCGGCTCACGTCGGAGGCAGCAGTTCCGTTCGGTAACGAGGAGCAAGGCGCTGTGCCTTATCCATAAATGCCTTCATCTCTGATTCCGAAAGCTCTGGCGCCGGTTCTTTGGCGCTGCTTGCGGGAGTGCCTACCTGACGGAAGAAGTCCTCCTGACCCGCCGGCGTGCACATGCATAACAGACGTGCCGCTTCCTTTGAGTTGTTCTTGAAGGAGTGCGGCGCGTTCGCGGGTATATTGACCGCCTCCCCGGCCTGGGCAGTTTGGGTTTGGCCTCGAAAGGTAAACTCCACCTCGCCTTCAAGCAGATAGAACATTTCTTCAAAGTCGTGCCTGTGCGGAGCCGGACCGCCGCCGGGCGGGACCAGCATGTCGATCAAGCAATATGCGCCCTCGGTGGCCTCTCCGCCCATCAAGATGGTGTAGGTGCCACCGGCCAGGTGGATATGTTCGCCACGGGGATCATTGCTTTGTGCACTGGCCAGATTCCGGTCTGGATTATCTGCCGGAATGACTTGCGCCATCCCAACTCCGGACAAATGTCGAATGTCCATGTCATGCTCCTCTTCAGTCGTTGAAAAACCGCCTGAGTGCCTCGGCTGTTGCCGACGGGTTCTCGTCCGAGCCAGTGACCTGCCTCAGGTATCACACCGGCATGGCAACCCCTCAGGACGCCTTGGCCATGAATGGGTAGTCGGTATAACCCTTCGGGCCGATGCCATAGAAGGTCTGAGGGTCTGGCGCGTTCATAGGCCCGTCCATCCGGAAGCGCTGAACCAGATCCGGATTGGCGATGAACGGAACCCCGAACGAAACCGCATCAGCCTCGCCATCGGCGATCACGCGATTTCCTGACTGCTTGTCAAAACCGGTATTGACGACCAGAGGAACCGAGATCATTGGCCGGAAGGTTCGTGCCACCTGATCGATCTGAACGCCGTCCTCCCTGCTCTTCGCATTCGCCTCCAGCAGACAGATAT
>JAEYTV010000297.1 GCA_023433855.1 Pseudomonadota bacterium
CTATGACACCGACTGGGATTCGGAAGCCTATCTGACGGTCTCCGGCCAGAACTCCAACAACTCCGTCTCGCTGAAGGACGACTTCCTGCGCGCCGTCGAGAACGACGGCGACTGGAACCTCACCGCCCGCAAGGACGGCCGCGTGATGAAGACGCTGAAGGCCAAGGATCTCTGGGAGCAGATCTCCTATGCCGCATGGGCGTCTGCGGATCCGGGCATCCATTTCAACACCACGATGAACGACTGGCACACCTCGCCGGCCGGTGGTCCGATCCGCGGCTCCAACCCGTGCTCGGAATACATGTTCCTCGACGACACGGCCTGCAACCTCGCCTCGCTCAACCTTCTCCAGTTCAAGGACAAGGCGACCAAGCGGATCAACATCGCCGACTACGAACATGCCGTTCGCCTGTGGACGATCGTGCTCGAAGTGTCGGTGATGATGGCGCAGTTCCCGTCCAAGGAAATAGCCGAGCTCTCCTACCAGTACCGCACGCTCGGCCTCGGCTATGCCAATATCGGCGGCCTGCTGATGTCGTCCGGCATCGCCTATGACAGCAAGGAAGGCCGCGCAATCGCCGGATCGCTCACCGCGATCATGACCGGCATCGCCTATGCCACCTCCGCCGAAATGGCGGGCGAACTCGGCCCCTTCCCGAACTTTGCGCCGAACCGCGACAGCATGCTGCGCGTCATGCGCAACCACCGCCGCGCCGCTTACGGCGAGGCAACCGGCTACGAGCAGCTTTCGGTCAACCCGGTTCCGCTCTTCCACTCGGAAAACCCGGACCAGGATCTCAGCCGGCATGCCAAGGCTGCCTGGGACAAGGCGCTGGAGCTTGGCGAAAAGCACGGCTACCGCAATGCCCAGACCACGGTGATCGCGCCGACCGGCACGATCGGCCTCGTGATGGACTGCGACACCACCGGCATCGAGCCCGACTTCGCGCTCGTCAAGTTCAAGAAGCTCGCCGGTGGCGGATACTTCAAGATCATCAACCGCGCCGTTCCCGAAGCGCTCCGCTCGCTCGGCTACACCGAGGCGCAGATTGCCGAGATCGAGGCCTATGCAGTCGGCCACGGCAATCTCAACCAGGCGCCCGGCATCAACCCCGGCTCGCTTCGCGCCAAGGGGTTTACCGACGACAAGATCGAGGCCGTCAACGGCGCGCTGAAGGCCGCCTTCGACATCAAGTTCGTCTTCAACCAGTGGACGCTCGGCGCCGACTTCCTCAAGGAGACCCTCAAGGTTTCCGACGAGCAGCTCGCCGACATGACCTTCAACCTGCTCGAGCATATCGGTTTCTCGAAAAAGGACATCGAGGCCGCCAATATCCATGTCTGCGGTGCGATGACGCTGGAAGGCGCGCCCTTCCTGAAGGACGAGCACCTGCCCGTCTTCGATTGCGCCAATCCCTGCGGCAAGATCGGCAAGCGCTATCTCTCGGTGGAAAGCCACATCCGCATGATGGCGGCGGCCCAGCCGTTCATCTCGGGCGCGATCTCCAAGACGATCAACATGCCGAACGACGCGACCGTCGAGGATTGCGGCGCCGCATACATGCTGTCCTGGAAGCTGGCACTGAAGGCGAACGCCCTTTACCGCGACGGATCCAAGCTGTCGCAGCCGCTCAACGCCTCGCTGATCGATGAGGACGAGGCGGAAGACGCGATCGAGGAACTGGTACAGCAGCCGGTTGCCGCCCAGGCGGTGACCATCACCGAGAAAATCGTCGAACGCGTCATCGAGCGTGTCACCCGCGAACGGGAGAAGCTGCCGAACCGCCGCCAGGGCTATACCCAGAAGGCCAATGTCGGCGGGCACAAGGTGTACCTGCGCACCGGCGAATTCGGCGACGGCCGCCTGGGCGAGATCTTCATCGACATGCACAAGGAAGGTGCCGCCTTCCGTGCGATGATGAACAATTTCGCGATCGCCATTTCGCTCGGCCTGCAATACGGCGTGCCGCTGGAAGAATACGTGGAGGCCTTCACCTTCACCAAGTTCGAGCCGGCCGGCATCGTCACCGGAAACGACGCGATCAAGAACGCCACCTCGATCCTCGACTACGTGTTCCGCGAGCTCGCCGTTTCCTATCTCGGCCGCCACGATCTCGCCCATGTCGATACGTCGGACTTCTCCAACACCGCACTCGGCAAGGGCATCCAGGAAGGCAAGACCAACCTCGTCTCCACCGGATGGACGCGCGGCTACAAGCCGACGCTCGTGTCCAGCACCGGCGGCGAACGGGCAGCCGGTGAGCCGAAGGGTGCAGCCACAGCCGCCCCTGCCCGGGCATCCGCGCCGGCCACCAACGTGACATCCTTTGCAGGCTCGGCAGCCCGCAAGCTGGAAACCACAGTGGCCGTCTCGACCTCGGAAATCGTCGCCTTCAAGCGCGACTACGAGGAACGCGCCAAGGAACTGGCGGAAGAGATCGCCGAGGAAGTCTCCGAGGAGCTTGCCACGGAAGAACAGCAGGCGGCGACCGCCCTCTTCTCCGACAAGGCCGCCGCCGACGCAGCTGCCGCCAAGACGGAAGCCAAGAAGGTGGAAAACGAACGCCGCATGCGCTCGATTGCGCAGGGCTACACCGGCAACATGTGCTCCGAGTGCCAGAACTTCACCATGGTGCGCAACGGCACCTGCGAGAAGTGCGATACTTGCGGCGCCACGAGCGGGTGCAGTTGAGCAAGGGCCTAACATCCTGATGTAGGGAGCCACTGGGTTTGTCATTAACCCGTCCTGGTGTCATTCGACCATCGATTTACACGTAGTCGAAACCTTTATCGGCCGCTTCGACGGCCGGTAAAAACCGCAGAGACAGCAGCATTTATTTCATCGGGGGATGAGCAACGCCGCGGGATACGGCACAGAACAGTAGAGCGCGAGCGCTCGGTCGAAGGAGACAATGGCATGGGCATACTCATCAACCTCGACCTCGCAGCCACCATCGACCCTCTCGACGGACTACTGATCGACGTCGCGAGGCGCATCCAAGTCCCCAAGACCAAGCATGAAGAAGCCGCGGACCACTTCATGGGGCTGTGCGCTCATGTCGACCGCAAGGGCAGTCCGCTCGAAGGAAAGGTGCTTGAGAGCTATCCTTCCGGCTCCTTCTCGATCGCTGCCGCAATCTACTCCCATGTAAGATCCATGCAGCATGACGTCGATGTCGTGATCGAGGTCGACTTTCCGATCGGCACCGATCCCGCGTGGATGCTTGATCAGCTTTACAAGGCCGTGAAGGGCGACCTGGGGAGCCGCTATTACGAATACAAAGTGGCACGGAACTCACGTTGCGTGACCGTCACCTACCCGGACGGTGTCACTGTAGATCTCATGCCTGTGGCCCGCATCCCAAGCGGCCCTGAGCGGTCGGGCGTACTCTTCCACCACAACCCCAAAAGTGACGAGAAGTATGTGAAGGAGGTCAACCCGAAGGCCTTCACGCTGCACTTCAACGCGCGCATCAAATCGAGCGACGTTTTCGCGTCCCGCTACAGAACGCGCCGGCTTCTTTCGGATGGACTGCTCCAGGAGCGCGCCGAGACGCAGCCGATGCCAGATCACGTCCCCATAGAGGAGAAGTCGCCCCGGCTCGTAGCGATCCAGTTGCTGAAGCGTTTCCGCGACATCCAGTTCCGCAGCCGCGAAGGGCGCTGCCCTCCGTCCGTCATCATCACCGCTATGGCGCTGGATGCCGGACAAGCGCAGTTTCCTATCGCCTGTTGACAGTCAGGCTCGCCCTCGACCGGAAGCGGATTGAAGTTAAGGTGTGTGGCACCGGCGGGCCAGAGGCTGCCCGTACTAAATCCCGTCGGTGACAAC
>JAEYTV010000363.1 GCA_023433855.1 Pseudomonadota bacterium
AGCTGAAATCAGTGTGAATGGTGATGTCTTCGTGGAAGGCCATCACGTCGGGCAACTGGCCGGATTCCGGTTCACGCCTGTAGCCGGAGCCGAAGGGCCCGACGCAAAAGCGGTACAGGCGGCGGCCCAGAAGGCGCTCGGTCTGGAATTCGAGGCTCGCGCCGCGCGCCTTTACGCTTGCGGCAACAGCGACCTTGCAGTCGGATCGGATGGATTTGTTCGATGGCTCGGGGATCCTGTCGCCCGTCTCGCGGCCAGCGAGCACGTTATGCATCCACGGGTTATTCTGCTGTCGGACGAGCAACTTACCGGCAACGCGCGCGAGCATGTGCTTGCCCGCATAGAGCGCTTCGTCAATCATCACATAGCGACCGTTCTGAAGCCTCTCGACGACCTGTCGCGGGCAGAAGATCTGCAAGGACTTGCCAAGGGTCTCGCGTTCCAGTTGGTGGAAAACCTGGGCGTCCTGTTTCGCCGTGATGTTGCTGACGACGTCAAGTCACTCGATCAGGACGCACGTGCCTCGATGCGGCGTTACGGGATACGCTTCGGGGCGTATCATGTCTTCATGCCAGCGCTTCTGAAGCCTGCTCCTGCCGAACTGATCACGCTCCTGTGGGCCTTGAAGAACGACAGTCTTGATCGTCCCGGTTACGGGGATCTCATTCCGGCGCTCGCTGCAGGCCGTACATCGGTTGTCGCAGACCCCACTTTCGAGCGGATGTTCTATAAACTTGCCGGGTTCCGGTTCCTCGGCAAGCGGGCAGTACGCATCGACATTCTCGAGCGTCTGGCCGATCTGATCAGGCCACTTCTTCAGTGGAAGCCAGGCGCCTCGCCCCGTCCTGAAGGGGCCTATGATGGCCGGCGTTTCATGACGACGACGGCGATGCTCTCCATCCTCGGTGCGACGCAGGATGACATGGAGGAGATCCTCAAAGGCCTCGGGTATCGGGCAGACGCTGTCAAGCCGGAGGAGGTTCAGGCTCATCTGGCCGCTCAGGTTGCACCGGTTGTGGGTGTGAGTGCTGCTCCGTCCGACCAGCCCGGCGAAAGTGATGGCGAGCCCAGCCAAAGCGCTCCTTCTGTGGAGGGGGACGAGAGCTCTGCGACCGCCGATGCAAATGAACCTGCGCCTGTGGGGGATGCGTCGGGTGAACCCCCCTCGACCGAGGTCGAGGAGCCGAAGCCGATACTCCTCTGGAGGCCGGGTGGTCGGGAAAACCAGCGAGGCGGCCGTCCGCAGCAGCAAGGGGACAGGCGCCCGAACGGCGGTCCGCGTGCCGCAGGCGGGGAACGCGCTGCAGGACGCAGAGACAGAGATCAGCGCGAAGCCCGTCCGAATGGCGAGCGTGATCGACGGGATGGAGGAAAGTCCGGCCGGGACAATCGCCGCTCGGATCAGGAACGCGGCGATCGCCAGCGCGCTGAACGCGTCGACGGGGGGCCTCGTCCCGAGCGAGGAGACCGCGGCAAAGGGACGCAGCCCGCTCGGTTCGAGGCAAAGCCACCGCGCAAAGAGAAGCCACTCGACCCCGATTCACCCTTCGCCAAGCTTGCAGCTCTCAAGGAGCAGATGAAGAAGTGAGGCAATGACGGAGAGGGTTTCACCTGACGAAGCCGCGCAGCGCATCGACAAGTGGTTGTTCTTTGCCCGCATGGTGAAATCCCGCTCTCTCGCGCAATCCCTGATCGCCGCAGGCGCGGTCACGGTGAATGGCGAGGTTTGTGGCCAATCAAGTCGAATGGTGAAGCCTGGAGACCGGGTCCAGCTCCTGCTGGAGCAGCGAGACATCGTACTGGTCGTCAGGTCCGCGGGCGAGCGCCGCGGACCTTTTCAGGAGGCGCGGTTGCTCTATAGCGACCTTACCCCACCGTCTGCCGAACAACGGCGGCTTACGCCATTCGAGCGGGCCCAGCGGGGTCATGGGGCGAGGCAATACAGATGATGGCAGCATTAGTGTAGCGAAGTCGAGGAACGGATACTTGGGGGAATAATGCTCCCGCTATTCGCGCCAGAGGGAATTGTTTGCCCTTGCTAAGCTCGGCTAAAGGCTTTACCTGACACTGGAAAAGCCGGATTGACTGCCTCCTGTCCTCTCTGCAGTTTGGGTTCTGCCTCTCCCGGTTTTCCGGTGTGTCGGCGCTTCACCGCCGTGCGTCGCCGTTGATCCGAGCTAAGAGATCTGGAGTTCCTCATGACATATGTCGTGACCGATAATTGTATCCGCTGCAAGTACACTGATTGCGTCGAGGTATGTCCGGTCGACTGTTTCTATGAAGGTGAGAACTTCCTCGTCATCCATCCTGACGAGTGCATAGATTGCGGCGTTTGCGAGCCGGAATGTCCCGCCGAGGCCATAAAGCCGGACACCGAGCCTGGGCTCGACAAATGGCTCAAGGTAAACGCTGAGTTCGCCCAGATCTGGCCGAACATCACGGTCAAGCGGGATCCCTTGCCCGACGCCAAAGAGATGGATGGCGTCGAGGGGAAATACGAGCAGTTCTTCTCCGTCGAGCCCGGGAACGGCGACTGAGGCAGCGGCGCGGATTGAGCGCGCCGGCTCCATTGTCTTCCGACGGTAGTGTTGCGCACTATGCACAGGCTGAAACCAAATTATTGATTTCAGCACTTTTTTGTGCTACATATAAGAAACTGTTCCACATGGCGGCACGGGTGTGCCCAAAAACATCACGAAAGCAACAGACCATCCTAAACGGTATCCGTGACATTGCAACGCTCGCATGTTGTTGATCGCAGTTTGCGAGGGTATCTGGTTTTCGCGCGCGGTGGTCGGACCAGTATGGAGTGACCCGACGGTTTCCCCCGTCTCATCCGGGCCTGACAGACCCGGTTTCCCCGACCCGAACAACGGGTGAGTTACAGGGAGTTTTTGAAACGAATGACGCCCCAGCAGAAAAAGAATTCTCCTGCCCGCCAAGGCTTCAAGACCGGCGAAGCGATTGTTTACCCTGCCCACGGAGTAGGGACGATTACCGCCATCGAAGAGCAAGAAGTTGCGGGCATGAAGCTTGAGCTTTTCGTGATCGATTTCGAAAAAGACAAGATGCGCCTCAAGGTGCCTGTTGCAAAAGCCGTAAGCATTGGCATGCGCAAGTTGTCCGAAACGGATTTCGTAGAACGCGCCCTCAAGGTCGTTCAAGGTAAGGCCCGCGTAAAGCGCACAATGTGGTCGCGCCGTGCCCAGGAATATGATGCCAAGATCAACTCCGGTGACCTGATTTCCATTGCCGAGGTGGTCCGCGACCTCTATCGCGCTGAAAACCAGCCCGAGCAATCCTACTCAGAGCGCCAACTCTACGAAGCAGCGCTTGATCGCATGGCGCGTGAGATTGCCGCGGTCAACAAGATGTCGGAAACCGAAGCGGTGCGGCTCGTCGAAATCAACCTTGCCAAAGGCCCCAAACGCGGGAAGACCATTGAGGAAGATGACGCTCAGGAAGAAGCAGCCTGATCTTCAGCTACCAGCCTTCAACAAAAAACCCGGCCACCCAGCCGGGTTTTTTGTTGGAACTTTTAGAGCCCTTCCGCGTTAAGTCGCCGAGACGGCGAATGGAACTGCGTAGCGGCGGCTCCTTTGCCTCCGGATAGACACCGTGGGGCAAGGACCGGCTGGCCCGATCCACGCTCCCATGAGTTGGAGAAGAGGGGAGCAGAGGCAGAAGAAGGCGATGCAGGCTTCATCCACGCGGTTGGAGCTTTCCCTTTCTGTTTCTGTCGGATCAGACCGTTCACGGAGAACACAATGACAGCCATGTCCGCAGACCGCACCATGATCAAGATAGCGATGTCCGCTCCCTATCTTGCACGAGAAGAGGAGCGTGATCTGGCGGTCCGGTGGAAGGATGATCAGGATCAGGATGCCCGAAACCAGATCGCCCTTGCGCATATGCGTCTCGTGATCGCGATGGCGTCCAAATTCCGGGGCTTTGGCTTGCCAATGAGCGACCTCGTTCAGGAGGGCTATGTAGGGCTGCTCGAGGCGGCGGCAAGGTTCGAGCCGGCGCGAGACGTGCGTTTTTCGACCTATGCCAGTTGGTGGATAAGGGCTTCGATGCAGGATTACATCCTCCGCAACTGGTCGATTGTCCGCGGCGGCACCAGCTCGGCACAAAAGGCCCTCTTCTTCAACCTGCGCCGGCTCCGGGCGAAACTGGCACGGGGGGACAGCACTCTGACGGCCCGCGCAATCCATGAGGAGATTGCCGTTGCACTCGGGGTGAGTGTTGCCGATGTGCAGACCATGGACGCGCGTCTCTCCGGCAGCGACTCCTCGCTGCAGGCCCCATCGATCGCTGGCGACGCCGACAGCGGCGAGCGACTCGATCTTCTTGCGAGCGCCGAGCCCCTGCCCGACGAGCAGGTATCGGGAATGATTGACGGTGAACGGCGACTGAGATGGCTTCAGGGTGCACTCACCAAGCTCAACGATCGGGAAAAGAAGATCATCCGGGCTCGCCGTCTTACTGACGAAGGAGCCACACTCGAAGCGCTTGGAGCAGAGCTCGGGATATCCAAGGAACGAGTGCGCCAGATCGAAAGTCGTGCGATCGAGAAGCTCAAGTCCGCTCTGGTATCGGCAAACCCGCAGATGGCTGCTGTCTGTTGAACATACTCCGGATCACTCGGAAATAATCTTGATCTTCTGGCCAGGCGAGACCGTTGCGCCCGCCGGCATGGCGTTGATGAGCTTGAACAGATCGAGCTTGCGGTCGGTTCCCATCATCCGGTTTGCGAGTGATGCGAGGGTATCGCCCTGGCCCACCGTCACGACGCGAACCCGCAGAGGTTTCAGCGCGGTGATCTCTTCGCGTGTCATGCGCCGGAAGCTCGCCCTCAGGACATCAGAGGTGGTCTGGATCGATGGGCTACCCTTCGGAACCGCCGTCAAGAACCGGAAGATCTGATTGTCAACCCGTATAACCGTGACGTCGAAATCCCACCGATCGGCCGAGGCGCGAGCCGTGGCCGCCGGTAGTCCGTTCACCTGGATCTCGCGCACGGTGTTTGGCTGCAGACCAGCCACCCATCCGCTGGTGAGGTAATTCGTCAAGCTGCTGACATCCCCAGCCGCCACGCCGTCGAAACGAACAGCTGTCTCGCCTGGACCGGTTGCGAGCACCGCTTCCACCTTGTTGTCGATGCGGAAATCGGGGGGCACGTCGAAACGGATTCCAAGGCCGCCGTGAAGAAACGTCTGCCCCCGGACATAGCCTTCCTGGGGGCTGTCGCCATAGAGCAGGCCGTCGATGCCTGCCAGGTAGTAGTCGCGCCCCTTGTCCCCGACCGTGCCTTCCTGACCAACATTGCGCGCGTGGCGTCTCGCGAGATCCACCCGCTGTGCAGAGTTGGGGTGGCTAGACAGGAAGTCGAGACTTTGGTCACTGTCCGGATCCACGGCCGAGTAACGCGCATATGCCGCCATGGAATCGAGGAAGCGGGCAGCCGCATAAGGATCGTATCCTGCTTCGCCCAACATCCTCACGCCGATCACGTCGGCCTGCAGCTCCTGCTGCCGCGAAAAGGCTGCTAAACGCAGTTTCCCACGGGCGAGGGCCTGCTTGCCGGCCAGGTCACTGGACAGAACCTCCGCAACGACCCGGCTGGCAATGACCTCCGCTTCTTCGCGGCGCTGACGCTCTATCCCGTGATTCGCGGTCACGTGCCCCATCTCGTGCGAAAGCACAGCAGCCACCTCGGAGGCGTCATTGGCGAGAGCCAGCAGGCCACGGGTGACATAGAGGTAGCCGCCCGGGAGGGCGAAAGCATTGATCGCCGGCGAGTTCAGGATGGTTATCCGGAACGACTGGCTGGGATTTTCCGAAACAGCCGTAAGCGCTCCCGCGATCCGCGCCACGAGCCGCTCCGTCTTTGCGTCCCGGTATTCCCCGCCATAGCTCGCGACGATCCGCGGGTGCTCCCTGGCGCCCATCTGCGCACGAGGGTCGTTCTTTTGGACTTCGTCCACGATCTGCGGTGACTGGGACGGTGAAACGTTGGGCGTATAAGCCTGTTCAAATATCGACTGGCAACCGGCCAGTACAGCGCCCGTAACCAGGAGCATGCTCAAGGCAGGAACGCTTCGCGCAACGCCAAGCCTCTGCAAAAGCCGCATGCCTGCCTTATGGCGCCCCATGGCACTCCCGTTCTGCGCAATCATTCCCAACACCGCATCCGGGCTCTGGCGAGGCTTCTCTCGCTCAAAGCACGGTCTCCCACGTCCGCTTAGCGACTTTTGCGTCGCATGCACAGACGTTCTCAATGAGATATGTCTTCCCGCCCTGTTTGCAAACAAATTCCCGTTGCAGATCCGCGATGCCATCGTTGCAAGTCCAAATTGTGGCATTGCAAAAAAGACCGTGCTGCAGGACTCAACGCAGGGTCTGCCCGTCCGCAGCACCGGAAAGGCCCAGGAAATTAGCTATTGCCGGTATGTCCCGCCGGGCCAGGAACTCGGGCGTCGAGCCCTGGAAAAGCACTCGTCCGTCATCCAGGAAGATGGTGCCGTCAGCGAATCTCTTCAGTTCCTCCGGGTCATGGGTGACGAGGACGACAGTGTTGCCGCTCTCGCGATGGAGTTCGACGAGAAGGTTACCCATTGACAAGCGAAGTCCCGGATCAAGTGCTGCAAAAGGCTCGTCCAGCAGTAGAACAGGCTTATTCCGGACAAGCGCGCGGGCGAAAGCCGCTCTTTGCTTTTCTCCGCCCGAAAGAGTACCGGGAGTCCGCTTTTCAAAGCCGCGCAGGCCTACCCGTTCAAGTGCTTCGGACACGGCTTTCCTGTCATGCGCCGAGAGTCTCAGCGACGGGCTTATACCCAACCCCACAA
>JAEYTV010000384.1 GCA_023433855.1 Pseudomonadota bacterium
CCGTTGAGGTGAACGTTGCTCGTTCGCCGGAAGAAGCCGAGCGCCAGGCCAAGGGCGAAAGCCTGACCTCCGCTGACGCGATCTACGGCGTCGACGAAGATGCGCTTCGTCCGGAAGACTTCTTCGATCCGGACGCAGACCGCGACGACGACGAAGAATAAGCCTTTCAACAGAAAACCCCGGATCCCACCATCCGGGGTTTTCTTTATAGGTCACCAACTGCGGCCGTACGCGGACGGTCGACCGAAGCGGCTTTATCCAGCCGGACCTCCACCGACAGGCCGGGCGCCAGAAGATTCTCCCGATCCTGTCCCGGATCGACGGAAATCCGCACGCCGATACGCTGGGCGATCTTGGTGAAATTTCCGGTCGCATTATCGGGCTTGATGACGGCGAACTCCTGGCCAGCCGCCGGCGAGAATCGTTCGACATGCCCCGTCAGGACCTTGCGGTTCAAGGCGTCGACGGTGATGCTGACCGGCTGCCCCACCTTCATCCCTGCCAGTTGCGTCTCCTTGAAGTTCGCGACGACCCAGACGTCGGACGGCACAACGGCCATAAGCTGGGTGCCAGTGGTGACATACTGCCCGAGTCGCGCACCCACTTCTCCGAGCTTGCCGTCACGCGGGGCGCGGATCTCGGTGTTCTGCAAATCGATCTTTGCGAGTTCCACGGCCGCCGCCGCCCCCGAGACCGCCGCCTGGAGCGACCCTCTATTGACGATGATCGTGGCAAGCGCCTGACGCGACACCTCCAACGCGGCTCTGGCCTGAGCCAGACCTGCCTTGGCCTTGTCGAGGGCCGCCTGCGCTTCCTCCTGCGCGCTCGTCACCCCTACCCCGCTTGCGATCAGATTCTGTTGGCGATCGGCCGCAAGCTGCGCCTGCCTCAGGGCAGCCTCTGCACTGTCTACGGCGGCCTCGCTGGAGCCAATATTGGCCCTCGCGGAGACTTCCTGCTGGTCGGAATTGTCGAGCGCCGCCTCTTGCGTGGCGAGCGTCGCCTTGGCCTGGGCGAGCTTCTGGAGGTAGGCGCGGTCGTCAATCTTCAGGAGGAGATCGCCCTGCCTGACGGTTTGGTAGTCCTTCACCGGAACCTCGGCGACATACCCGCTCACCTGCGGCCCCAGGAAGGTGACGTAACCGCGAACATAGGCATTGTCGGTTATCTCGACCGAACTCGAAAACGGCGGAAGCCGCCAGGCGTAAAGGACAAGACACAGGCCGGCGATGCCGGACATCAGCACCAGGAGAGAAACGGGAGTAAAGATCTTCTTCAGCATGGCAGTGCACTCGAGAAAAGTCGTCAGGATGAAATGGCGCTGGCGGAGGCCTCAACAGGTCTCATCGCCCTGATGCGGTCCCAGCCAAGATGGACAAGAAGCATGAACAGTGCCGCCGCCGTCGCGACGGCGATCAGCAGGAAGGTATCCTCATAGGCGAGCACATAAGCCTGCTGCGTTACCTGCTGTCCCAGCAGCACCAGCCCCTCCGCATGAAGCAGGTTCGCATCTCCCAGGGTTTTTGCGTAGGCACCCGTCAGCTGGCTCAAGCGGTCCGCGACCACGGGGTCGGTGAGGGTCATGTGTTCGGCGAGAATGTTGGAGTGGAACTTCTCGCGGATCGTCACGAAGGTACCGAGCGCCGCAGAGGTAATCAGCGACCCGCTGATCTGCGTAAAGAGGAAGATCGCTATGAAATTGACGACATAGGGGAGACCCTTCGTCAGCGCCGCTGCAAAGCCCTTCGACATCACCGGCGGGAGGAACATCGCGGCCCCGAAAGCAATCAGTCCCTGGCTGAGATACATCTGCTCCGGCCGCGTCAAGGCGGTTGAGAAGCTATCCATGTACGCACCGGCCGCGATCATCGCCAGCGCCAGCACATGCGCCGTTTGCACGTATCTCGTGACCATCAGCATGGCACAGCAGAAGCCTCCGACCAACGAGGCGAGAAGCACCAGCGAATAGAGCGCCACCGTCTGGTCGTTGAGCAGGCCAAGCTGCTGGTAAAAGCCGATGGCCGTGGAGGATTGCTCGCTCGTCACGGCGCGAAAAACCAGCAGCACCCCGGCGAGATGCAGGTTCTGTCGCGTGAAGATCCACCGCAGGTCGATCATCGGGTTCTTGCGGGGCAGCTCTATCAGCGTCATGGCTGTCAGGCACACGACGGCGAGCGCGAGCAATGCCCCCAACCACCAGGTTTCGAACCACCAGTAGAAACGGCCCAGAGTAAAAAACACCGCAAGCAGGCCGAGGCCGATCGCCATCAGGAGGTAACTCAGCGCATCGAGACGTTCTATCACCTTCGTGCGAGGCGGTGGCGTCAGGGGAAGCAGGTAGATGATCGGAAGCGCGACGAGCGCCAGGCCCGCCTCAAGCGAATAAAGTGCATGCCATCCTTCGATCTGCATCAGCGTCGGCGAGATGATCCGCGCGAGCGGCGCCGACACAAGTGTTCCCGTCAGCGCCGCGGCCAGGCCGAAGGACAGCTTCCTCTGCGGCGGAAAGGCCTCGAGCACGTAAAGAAAGCCGAGGGACGAAAGAGGTGCCGCCGCCATGCCGCTCAAGAACCGCACGACAATCGCAGAGTGAAGGTCGGTGACGAAGAGGTTAAGGCCGGAGGCCACGACGAATACGATGATGCTGAGTTCGGCGAAGGGCCTAAGCCCATACTGGGCTCGTATCTTGAACAGCGCGATCGACAGGCTCGCATATGGTGCCATATAGGCAGCCGACAGCCAGGCAAGTTCTGCGATCGTCGCGGAAAAGGTGCCCTGCAGCTGGTAGATATTCGCCGTGACGAGGTTCATGCCGAGCCCCTGCGTCACGAAGAACCATAGGCCTGCCAGGGTGTAGACGACGGAAAGCCACGCGGGCTTCGCCGGCGGCGCCGCGGGCGCCGGTTGCGGAGGCGCCTCGGCCGCGGTTTCAGCC
>JAEYTV010000395.1 GCA_023433855.1 Pseudomonadota bacterium
GTCATTGTTCCGGGCTCGTGCATGTTTATCTTGGGTTGCGACAGCAAAGGAGATCAGACATGACAAACGAGATACCACGTGTTGCCATCGTAACCGGCGCATCGAAGGGAATTGGCAAGGCGATCGCGCTGCGGCTTGCCAGGGACGGTATCGCCGTCGTGGTAAACTATGCCTCCAGTGCCGCCTCTGCCGAACAGGTCGTCGCCAAAATCACTTCCGATGGCGGCAGAGCAATCGCGGTCCATGCCGATCTCGGCAAACCCGACGCGGCCCCGATCCTCTTCGATGCGGCTGAGCGCACGTATGGCGGTGTCGACATCCTGGTCAACAATGCCGGAGTGATGAAGCTTGCACCACTCGCCGAAACCGAAGACGCGGCCTTTGAACGGCATCTGACCGTAAACCTCGCGGGAACGTTCCGCGGTATCAAGGAGGCCGCCAGCCGCATGCGTGAAGGCGGGCGGATCATCAACTTCTCTTCCAGCGTCGTGGGCGTATATGGGCCAGCCTACGGGGCCTATGCGGCAAGCAAGGCCGGGGTGGAAGCGTTGACCCATGTCGCCTCCAAGGAGCTTGGCCAGCGCCGGATCACCGTCAACACGGTGGCGCCCGGACCGGTCGAAACCGACATGTTCATGAATGGGAAGCCCGATGAACTCGTGCAGAGGATTGTAGGGGGAATACCCCTCGGCCGGCTTGGCCAGCCCGACGATATCGCGTCCGTCGTGTCCTTCCTGGCCGGCCCGGACGGTGCCTGGGTGAACGGGCAGGTGCTTCGTGCCAATGGCGGCATGATCTGACATCTGATGGACCGTCTTCCCTCGGCAACAGATGGCACGGCCCTGCCGGGCCATCTGTCCGTCGGCCCCCGCCGCCCTTCCACCCTAGAACCGGTAGGTGACCCCCGCACCAATCAGCCACGGATCGATCTTCGCCTTTCCAGAAAGCGGGGTCGCGAACGGGCTGTTGTCGACCGACCAGTCGGTTTTGAGGAAGATCTTCTTGACGTCGAAGTTCACGCCCCAGTGCTCGTCGAGCATGTAGTCGAAGCCGGCCTGGAGCGCGACTCCGAAGGCATTGTCGACATCGAGGTTGCTGAAGCCGGTCTTCTCCGACTGATTGTAGAACATCGAGTAGTTGATGCCCGCCCCGACGTAAGGCTTGAAGGCCCCAAAATCGGTGAAGTGGTATTGAAGGGTGAGCGTAGGCGGCAGCAGCCAGGCATTGCCGACGGAAATGCCCGGAACTGACCCCTCGGCCTTGATATTGGCATAGGTGGTGCCAAGAATGAGTTCCAGAGCGATGTTGTCGGTGAAGAAGTAGCTGATGTCGAGTTCGGGAATGACCGAGTCGGAATAGGAAAGGTCCGACCCCGCCACACCGTTGATCGAGCCGCTGTCATTGGTAATGACACCCAGACCGCGTACGCGGATCTGCCACGGGCTTTTCCCGGTCAGCAACTCCTCCGCCACCGGAGCCGCGGGCGCCGGAGTCAGATCCGCCGCAGCCGCCCCGTATGCGAAAAAAGCCGCGCCTGCGGCAAGCCATCTCAGATACCCTACCCCGCTCGTATTCATCTTGCCCTCTCCTTCAAATCAGCAATGATCTTTGCAAGGTGAGCGGTAGGCCCGAGCCGAAGCGAAGGGTTTGATCAGGATCAACCATCCTTCAGGGACATGCTGCGGAAAGGCGAAGTGGCGATTTTGTCGCATTGGCAAAGCGCCGGTTCGCCGTCGATGAACCGACGCCTTTCGTCGGCGGGCACAGCAGTGCCAGCGGGGCGAGTTTCGGGGAGCCTGATCGGACGTGTCAGGCGAGCTTCGATCCGCTCGGGACGATCATACCCGCGGCCCCCTCCAGCCAAGCGGCCTTCAGTTCCAGCGCCAGGAAGCGCTCCCGCTGGAACGGCCCTGGCATCACGAAATGTTCGGCCTTTGCGGCAAGGAAGCCGAAGCGCTCATAGTAGCCTGCATCACCGACCAGCAGGATAGCACCGTGACCACGGCTGGTGGCTTCAGCAATAGCCGCGCGCATCAGCCCACCGCCGATTCCCTTGCCTTCCTGGGCCGGATCGACCGCGAGCGGCCCCAGCAGAAGCGCTTCGACCGGAGCGCCTTCCGGACCGATGCCTGCCTCGATATTCCAGAGCCGTACGGTGCCGATCACCTGGCCGGCCTCATTGCGGGCAACCAGGGCGAGGCCTTCCGCCGGTCGGCGGCCGCGCCGGATCCTCTCCGACGACTTCGCGCGTCGACCGGCCCCCATGGCGCGATCGAGCAGGTTTTCCCGCGCCACCACGTCAGCCGGGGTCTCGGCCTCGATGATGCAGGTGCTGGCAGGCGCAGAGAATGCGCGGACAGAATCAAGGACAGCGGCCATGGCAGGCCTCCCGCACTTAAAACCGCTTCAGACGGTGTCGGAGGATTGTTGTGAAACGCCGCCCCCGCTGGATAGGGGGCGGCAAGGCAATGACGGATCCGTCAGATAACGTATGACCGGAGCGGCTCGAAACCGTTGAAGGCAACGGCCGAGTAGGTCGTCGTGTAGGCGCCCGTGCCTTCGATCAGAACCTCGTCGCCGATGGTCAGTGATACCGGCAGAGGATACATGTTCTTCTCGTACAGCACATCCGCGGAATCGCAGGTCGGACCGGCGAGAACGCAGGGCTCCATCTCGTCGCCATCGCGATCCGTGCGGATCGGATAGCGGATCGCTTCGTCCATGGTTTCAGCAAGGCCGCCGAACTTGCCGATATCGAGGAAG
>JAEYTV010000400.1 GCA_023433855.1 Pseudomonadota bacterium
CTCCAGGATCGAGGTGGAACTTTGGCTGACAAGAAAGCCCTTATCGTCGGTGTCCCCGGGCAGGACGGCGCCTACCTTACCGAATTGCTCCTCTCCAAAGGCTATCTCGTTCATGGGCTGAAGCGACGGTCATCCTCCTTCAATACGGCCCGCATTGATCACCTTTACCAAGATCCGCATGAGGAGAATGTCAGGCTTCGCCTGCATTATGGCGACCTGACCGACGCCACCAATTTGTGTCGGGTCATTCAGGAGGTCCGGCCCGACGAGATCTACAATCTCGGCGCCCAAAGCCATGTTCAGGTCAGCTTTGAAACGCCCGAATACACCGCAAATGCTGATGCGCTAGGCACCTTGCGATTGTTGGAAGCGCTGCGGATCCTCGGGCTCGGCGCCTCCTGCCGCTTCTATCAGGCTTCGACCTCGGAGTTGTTCGGAAAGACGGCTCCGGTGGCCCAGAACGAGTTGACTGCATTCGCGCCTCAAAGCCCTTATGCCACGGCAAAGCTCTACGCATACTGGACGACCGTCAACTACCGCACCGGCTATGGCTTCCACGCCTCCAACGGCATCCTCTTCAATCACGAGAGCCCGATCCGGGGCGAGACCTTCGTCACCAGAAAAATCACCCGTTCGGTTGCCGCAATCGAGAGGGGCCTCCTCGACAAGCTGCGCCTCGGCAATCTCGATGCGAGCCGGGACTGGGGCCATGCCCGCGACTACGTCGAAGGGATGTGGCGGATCCTGCAGCAGGATGAAGCCGACGACTATGTGCTGGCCACCGGTGAGACGCATACCGTCCGCGAGTTCGTCGAAAAAGCGTTTGCTGCCGTCGACAGGACCATTGAGTGGACCGGGAAGGGTGTAGAGGAAAAGGGATACGACGCTCGCAGCGGCGCTGAACTCATCGAGATCAATCCGCGCTATTTTCGGCCGAACGAAGTGGATTTCCTGTTGGGCGACGCCACCAAGGCCAGGAAGCGGCTGGGTTGGAGGCACAGCGTACCCTTTGAGGCGCTCGTCAGGGAAATGGTGGAATCGGATCTGCGGACAATCATGCGCGAGGTGGGCCGAAATGACCTTTACGGGGCCTGATCGGCCACCACGCTTCGAATTGCGTGGGAAGCGCGTCTGGGTGGCGGGCCACACCGGTCTCGTGGGCTCGGCAATCGTGCGGCGGCTGCAACAAGAGGATTGCGAGCTGATCCTGGCAAAGCACGAATCGCTAGATCTGGTCCGACAGGCGGATGCGGAAGCCTTTGTCGAGCGCGAGCGCCCACAGGTGATCTTCCTTGCGGCTGCCTTGGTGGGCGGCATTCTCGCCAATGCGCGGTTTCCGGCCGACTATCTTTACGAAAATCTCATGATTGCGGCGAACGTCATGCACGCGGCCCACCTATACGGTGTCGAAGAACTGCTGTGGCTTGGCTCGAGCTGTATTTATCCGCGGGATGCCGCTCAACCGATCCGTGAGGAGGCACTTCTTACCGGGCCTCTTGAGCCGACAAACGAAGCGTATGCGATTGCCAAGATCGCCGGCCTGAAGCTGGCGGATGCGTATTACAGCCAGTATGGCAACCGTTTCATTACCGTGATGCCCACCAACCTATATGGCCCGAACGACAATTTCGACCCGGAGACGGCCCACGTATTGCCCGCTCTCATCCGCAAAATCCATGAGGCGAAACAGCGGGATGAACCCACTGTGACGCTTTGGGGTTCAGGGCGCCCTCTCCGGGAGTTTCTTCATGTCGATGACCTCGCCGACGCGTGCGTATTCATCGCGAAGCGATACGAAGGTCGTGAGCTCATCAATATCGGCTCCGGATGCGAAATCTCGATCAGAGGTCTTGCCAAAATCATTGCCGACATCGTGGGCTACGACGGCGACCTCGTTTTCGACAAGACAAAACCCGATGGTACGCCACGGAAGCTGGTGGAGACCTCGAAAATGAAAGCGCTCGGCTGGCGCGCAAAAGTCAGCCTCGACTCCGGCATACGCGATCTCTATCAACGCTGGCTTGAAACTCGGCCTGCCGGCGCTCCGGCCCACGCGACATGAACCGTATCAGTTGAGGCTGGCGCTTCGGGGCGTTCGGGCGGGCTGCGGCAACACAACGCGGACAATGTCGCCCGGTTTCAACAAAACCTCCTCGCCGGCTGCAACATCGTCGTATCTTCCGCCATCCACAAGTCGCATGATGCTGTAGGCGGGCTGCCTTTGGGCTGCATCCATAGCGGCTTCGCCCGACATCAGCGCCAGTTCCGACATGGTTGCCAGGAGGGAACGTTGGCGCGCGCGCATCCTGGCGAGGTTGAGGTCGACTTCCTGGAGTCGCCCGGCCGCCTCGTTGAGCCTGGACGTCTTCAACGCTACGCGTTTCTGCTCGATCGCCAGCTTGTTCTGACGCGCCCTCGCCAGATAGGAAGTCAGTTCGAGGGCGTCACGGCGCGTGGAAGAGAGGTTCCGTTCTGCGTCCCGAAGGTTCGCCTTTGACGTAACCCCACGGGATACGAGTTCCTTCTGGGCAGCCACGTCCTCGACGAGCAGCTCGATCTCGTGCTCATGAAGTTCGATACTCTCGTTGACCGTCTTGATCTCATCCTCGTAGCTTTGCCCTTGAGCGACCAGCGCCTTGTCTTCGGCCTGAAGGGTCACGTTTTGAACGTCGAAGATGCGCCGTTCCCCTGCGATCACGTTCTGCTTCACGGTCTGCCATGACGGATCCGGATCGCTTGTCAGAAGCTTGTCGGGAGAGAAGTCGCTACCCTCGACCTCCGCCTGCAATCGAGCGCGGGTGGTCTGTTGTCCGAATATCTGAAGCTCAAGGTCAGCGTAGTCCTGGCGCGCGGTGATCATCTGAATCTGGGTATTCTCAATCTCTGGGTTGACGCGACGGGTGCCGCCCCCCAGTGCAACAAGTTCGAGCGCAGTCATGCCGGGCCTGTATTCGTAGCGCCCGGGTGTTTGGACGTCGCCCACTACGAACACCGGAGCGTACTGGGCCACTGAAACCGCTACAGAGAGGCCGGGAACATGCTCCGCCAGGAGGCGGTCGAGATTGGTGCTGAGTTCGGTAGGCGTCAGCCCCGCTGCGGCGACGTTGCCCAGCAATGGAAAGCCAACTGTTCCGTCTGGTGAAACTGGAAAGCGTCCGGAAAGTTCAGCGCGCCCATATACGGTCACGGCAACGGTGTCGCCGACGCCAAGCTGGTACTGGGTCGCTGACTGGGCGCTCGCGGTTGACCAGGCAACCGGCGAAACCGATGCCAGAAAACCCGCAGCAGTAGCGATGCCCAGAAGACGGGTGCAGTAATGCGACCACATAGGTTCCTCCCTAGACAGTCTTTCTGATCGGACTGGCTTCGGTCACGCGGAAGGCCTCGGCTGCGTCACATCCCGCCGCGAGCAGTTGATTGCTCAGGTCCTCATAGTTCTGATGGTCTACGCCATTCAGGATAATTCCATCAGGCCTATGTCCGCGCGCGGTGAGATCCCGTATTGACGCAACCACCTGGTCCAGCCGGCGTGTCTTGAAGGCGACCACAAAAAGCAGCTTGCCCGCAAAGCCTGCATTTTCCATGGCTGCACTTTCGGGTGCGTCGATCAGCACGAGATCGAAGCGCAATTTCAGCTCTTGGATCAGCGCTCGGAACCGTGGAGAGGCAAGCAGTAGCTCCGGACTCCCACCCTGCCGTGCGGCGATGATCGACAATTCATCGCCAACGTCATGGACGAGATCTCTAACCACCATGTCGGAGGTCATAAGCTCGTTGACATATGCCGAAGCCGTGGCTCCCGAGCCCACTTCGACTGCAGGGGATCGAAGATTGGCGTCCACAACCACCGTCCTGATGCCGGCCGCGGCGGCGGAGCGCGCTATTCCCAAAACCAAGGTTGTCTTCCCGTCACCGGGCCGAGCCGAGGTGACGATAATAACCGGGCATGGTTTCTTCACGCATTTGAGGTTCAGGGCCCTTCTCAATACGGAAAGCGCCCGACCGACAACGGTGTCGGTGTCGCGCATTGTTCGATCGAGATTGCCCTGCTCGCGACGACGCAATTGCGGCAGCGCGCCAATAACGGAGACTCCCGTAGTACTTTTTAGTGTTTCCAGCATTCGAGGGCCGCGATCCGTCGCTTCGCGGAGGACCGCGGCCGCGACCCCGATGCTCCCCCCGAGGCCCAGCCCAAACATGATCCAGGCCGCCAAACGCGGATTGGCCGGCGTGTCCGCAGGTACAGCGAAGGATATGACCTGAGCTTCGGGTGACGCGATGCCGTCCTGCTCGATCGTTTGCTTGTACCGGACAAGATAGCTCTCGTAGATCGTCCGGTTAGCGGCCGCCTCACGCTCAAGCTGCGCCAGCGCCAATTCCGCATGGTTCGCTTGTGACAACTCTTCCTGCGCGCTCTGCAATGCGATCTTCAGACTATCTTCCTTCTGGTGCGCGATGGAGATTTCATTGGTCAGGCTCGCGACAATCCGCGCAATCTCTTCGCCAATCTGTCGATTGATGGACTCTAGTTCAGATTGCAGCGTGGCGTTCTCCGCGCTCTTTACAGCCTTGCTGTCTTGAAGCTCGCGAAGGCGTCGCTCAACGTTGGCCTGCTCTATACGAAGCGTTTGAACTATTGGGGACCCAAGGATTTCGGCCACAGAGGGGAATTGCTCACCGGAGGAGAGCCCTTCGAGGGTATGGAGGCGCGCCTCCATACCGGAGAATGCGGCACGGGTAGCAGCGAGTTCTGTGTTGAGCGCTGCGACCCGCTGTGCTTGGACGGTGACTCCATTCGTTTCAGCCAGACCGGCCTTTTGACGAAAATTTTCAGCAGCCTGTTCGGAAGCTTCGAGGTCTGCGCGTATCGTTACCAGTGTCTCGCCAAGCCAATCGCTTACACGGCGGGTGGCGCTACGCTGAACTTCAGTCTGATGATCCAGGTATGTAAGTGCGTATGCGTTGGCCACCTTGGCAGCGTAAACCGGATCGGACGAACTGAAAGTAAGGAAGATTGTGAATGAACGACCATCGTTGCTCACCCGCAATCCGGAAAGGAGCCGATTTATCTTGGACCTGTTCTCCTCGGAGGTCTCCTCGAAAGTTTCGCTTGCCTCCGCCGATCCACGCAGCAAGCTCCTCAGCCCCGAAAGGGAAAAGCGCGGCCTCTCCTCCTTCCGAACGTTGACCCCATCGCGTTCGAGCTGCGCCACGACTTTGGTCGCCATGGACCGCGACGTAATGATGTCCAACTCGGTCCGGAGAACCGGACTGTCCTGGGGCAGAGGTGACACCACCGTCTCGGTCGGAAGCGCCACGCGCCGCGCGTCTAGAGCGACAACCGCCTCCGAGATGAAACTGTAAGGCGTGTCGGCGTAGCTCACCAAGCTTATGGCGAGACCCGCCACTGTCGGAAAAATAAGGCAATTCCTGCGTCTTTGGCCTATGGCCAGAGCACGGCCCAACGTAAGCGCGTTGTCGCGCGGGAGACCCGAAACAATCATGACAGCTTCTCGCAAGGGCGAAACTATTGAAGAGACTGAAGTCAGTCCGACAACATCTCGCTGACCTTGTAGGCGACCTCGGTCCTATTGGTCGCCTTGAGCTTTTTCATGATGTTTCGGATGTGAACCTTGACGGTGCTTTCCCTGAGGTTCAACTCGTAGGCGATGATCTTGTTCGCCTTCCCGCAGCGGAGCGCACGCGCGACTTCCTCCTGGCGCTGAGTGAACAATCCGGACATCGGACGCAACTTGGGGGCCGATGAGCAAATTAACTCGCGTATAGCAACGACGCTACTCGCGGGGACAAATATACCTCCCGCCAGGGCAAGCATGATTGCCTCGGCGCTGACTCCTACTCCAACGGAGGTCGGTATATAGCCGCAGGCGCCATGTTCGAGGGCTAGAAGCACTTGGTCGAGTTCGTCATTGTCGGCCATGACGACAACCGGCTTTCCAGGGTATCCCTTTGCCAACTCGTTCAGGTCTGCCACCACTGTTGGATCAGACATGCGCAATCCGCCAATGTGCAGCAGGAACACCGCCAGCGGCGGATGAAGGTCTTCTTCTTTCCTCCAATCGCGCAAGGAGGCGAATGCCTTTATCTCCATTCCGATCCCATGCGAACCCAGACAGTGCGCGAAACACTCACGATCAAGTGTCCGTTTATCCAGGATAACCAAACACGACTGGTCGTTGACTGCGTTCCGTTGTGCAGTTTCGGTAATTCTTATCGCTTCGGAAGATGGCAAGCGTGCTTCATACGGAATTTCGTTCTGATGAACTTCGTGCGCGGCATGCGCGCGCGCATTGACATTCAACCCATAAGACATGATTACCCCCACGGAAAAACAACAATGATCGATGTACTGCATGACACAGGCAATACACTTGACGTTTTTCTTAGATTTCGCACTCCCACATGCTTATTACGTATTACCACATCAATTTTCTTACAATGCTAACCTAAATTAGCATTGTCCTTTAATGCGGCCGCAAACGCTTGTCTTCGGTCAGGTATGTCGGGTCGAACCCGGCGAGCGCAGCCAGTTCCTTATGATTCAGAACGCCGACATAGCCCTTGTGGAAGTGCAGTAAATCCGCTTGCCGAAGCTCACGCAGCATACGGTTGACATGAATGGCCGTAAGGCCGAGCGCATCGGCGAGATCATATTGCGTGAGCGGACATTCGTACCCGTCCGGGCCACCCAGGCCAGCAGCACTCAGTCGCGCCTCGAGCTCGACCAGCAGATGTGCGACGCGAGACAAGGCGGTGCGCCGCCCCAAATTCATCAAATGCTCTACGAGGATCGATCTCTGCCGGCCCGCTTCCCTCATCAGTAATTCGGTAAGACGCTTGGAACGCGCTACGACGGAGAGCAGGGCTATCGAGCTGGTTTCGTAGACAGTAGCCTCAGTGATCGCCATGAAGGATGACTGGACGATGCCTCTGCCCCCATTCAGGCCGATCAGGTCTCCAGGTACCGGAAAATCGACGATCTGGCGTTCACCGCTCAAAGCGATACGGTAGAGGGCGGTCCACCCTTTCCTTACCAGAAATACGCGGTCGGACTCGTCTCCCTCCTTCACTATATCCGTATGGGCTTCGTAAGCCTTTCGGACGAAAGTGAGTTGACTGAGTATGGCCTTGTCCTCCTCCAATAGCGGTAAGCTATGGAAGATATCTATGCCGGTGACTTCAAATCCACGAGACGAATTCATCAGGGCCACCCCCCGGTGAAATGGGCTCACATATGGAATTAGTTATATATTGATCACCGCGGACGCGATGGAATGCCCCCTATCGCGCAATTGATAGGCTGATGCGCAGCAGCCATATCCTTTCATCGTAGCCCAATATACTACCTTCTCGCATTCAGCGCCTTCACATTTTTATACCAATGTTGAAGGTGCCCCATGAGTCGAGTCCCGAGTATCGTTGGATGCGAAACCTGGGTCTTCGCGGCGCTTTCTGAGCGACCTCCCGGGCCGTCGGATCCCGGAACGGCAGTTCACGATCAAATGCATGAACTTGTGACACCCAATCTCGACAGAGCGGCGGCGCCCGATGCAGTTTTGCCTGGGTTGGATAGCCAGGAACAAATATCTGCCTTGGCAGGCGTATCCCACAGGGCCGTCCCAGCCACGCACGACAAGACAGGCGGTGCGCCGGTCGATCGATGCCAGGATATCGGCAAGATGGTGGGCTTGCTGGAGCGGCAAGCGCTGCCGGACGCTTCCTGTACGCCTGAAGGAGACCAGGCGCTGCCATTAGGTGCCTGGCGATCAAGAGTTCTCCACTGGCTTTCCGAGGAAGCTTTTCCGCTTTGGCTCAGGCTGGGGGTCGACAAGGTCCACGGCGGCTATTTCGATGCGCTGATCCTGCCGGGAAAGCCGCTTCAAAAGCCAAAGCGGATGCGCACCATGGCGCGGCAGATCTACGCTTTTGCCGTCGCTGCGAACCAGGGTTGGAGCGCTGGCGCCAGGGAAGAAGTATCGGTGGGGTTGAATTTCATCGAAAGGTGTGGACGCACGGCTTCGGGCGGCTGGGTGCGCACGCTGAATAGCGATGGTTCAGTGGCCGACGGCGTCGAGGACCTTTACGATACCGCATGCGTCTTGCTGGCTCTTGCCGCTGCCCATCAGTGCGGAGACGGCAGAGCGATCCCTCTCGCTCAGGAGACACTGCATTTTCTGGAGGAGAACCTCAAAGATAGAAGGGCTGGCGGTTATCTTGAGACACTTGCCGGCGGTGAGCCCCGTCGCTCCAATCCCCATATGCATCTTCTCGAGGCTTACCTAGCGTGGCACGAAGTCACTGGCGACGCCTTGTTTCTGCAACTTGCAGAGGACATCGTGCGGCTATTCAAGCAGCGGTTCTTCGATCCAGATAACTGGGCCGTGAGAGAGTTTTTCGCCGAAGACTGGAGTCCGGCCCCGAACAATTTTGGTGAATGGACGGACCCGGGGCACCATTTTGAATGGGCCGCACTCCTAGCCGACTTCGGCGCTCGGTCCGGCGAAACGATGTCATACCAGTTTACCCGCAAGTTATATGCGTCGGCCGTTGCCAGCGGCCTTAACCGAACCACTGGACTTGCTTTCGCGGCAGTCTCGCGCTGCGGCGCCCCAATCCAAACCGATACGCGAAGCTGGCGACAGGCGGAGGCGATAAGGGCCGCAATCACGATGGATCGGACATCTGGTACGGATTTGAAGCCGGAGATCGAGGCACGGATAGGACGCCTGTTTCGATGGCATATCGCACCGGCTCCATCCGGGTTATGGATCGACCATCTGGACGACAGGGGCGTATCGCTCTCGCCCGAGGTACCCGCGAGCATACTTTATCATCTCACCAACTCTTTTTCGAACTATCTGTCTTATACTGCGGAACAGCAGCGAACCTAACCTCAAGTAACCCCGCCAGCTATTCGGACAGGCGAAGGGATTGATTTGGTTCAATTTCGCCATCTGCCGTAGCGCCTAAAACTATCAAGCTTGCACAGTAACCGGAATCGTGTTTTGAGTCCCCTCACCACAGGGGTGCTCCGTATTGCCGGGGCTGAGACCGCAGCGCCAAGCTGCGAAACCCTCAAGCTGATCTGGATAATACCAGCGGAGCGAGGCGGATCATGTTTTCTGGCGCCCAAGTCGCATTGTACCCGATGACTGGCGATTTCATTCGCGTCATCCTGGGAAGCCTGTCGGCTCTCGATCCTTATCGGGAGCGCTTCCGGATAGAGACCGACGATCTTTCCACCCTCCTGGTCGGACCGCCGGAAGATCTCTTCCCTGCGATACGCGATCTCCATGTGGCCGCTTCTCGGGGTGGAGTGCACTGCGTGATCCATGCCACGGTGTCGCGCGGTTGCCCAGGCGAGCCGGACGATCCGATCTGCACGCCCATCCACGATCGTGAAGCGGATACGCCTCTGATACAGCGGATCGATGCGGCGCTAGCTGCCGTGAAAACCGCGGCGGCAACCGCTCAGGACGTTGCCGCGCAGTTGTCGCTCTATCCCCTGGGCGGCGCGCACCATATGGACGAAATCTACGGCTGCATCGACTTCCTGAAGCGGTCGGGCGTGTTCGGCAAGACCAAGAATTTTTGCACAACGCTGCGCGGGGACGCAGGTCCCGTCTTTTCCACGCTCAGCGAGGCTTTCCTGCGCTTCGGCGCTCCCGAAGGGCATCTCGCGCTCGATCTCACCGTCTCGGCAAACAGCCCGACCGCTTTCTGAGCCTTGGCGCCGTGCGCGCGTGGTAATTGCCATGTCGAAAACTCCCTCCATTCAGGCCAGAACAGGGCCTGCCGCGATCGCCATTTGCGCTGTGCTTCTAGCCTGGCAGCTTTATGCCGACCTGTCGGGCATCAGCCCGACGACACTGCCCTCGCCTTTGCGTGTCGCAGAACAGGCTTGGACGAACCGCCAGGCACTTTGGGAAAACACGCTGCCCACCATCCGCGCGACGCTGCTCGGCTTCTCCTGCTCGCTCACCGCCGCCTTCCTGCTTTCCATGCTGATGGACTTTTCGGTCGCGCTGCGACGCGCGCTGTTCCCCGTCTTCATCATCAGCCAGACCCTGCCGCTGGTCGCCATCGCGCCGCTCGTCGTGCTCTGGTTCGGCTTCGGACTGATGCCGAAGATCATGCTGGTCGCGCTGGTGACCTTCTTCCCCATGCTGGTTGCGCTGGTGCAGGGATACGAGTCTACCGAGACGGAGATCGCGCTTCTCCTGCGCTCCATGGGAGCAAGGCGTTGGCGCAGCTTCTGGCTGGCGCGCCTGCCTTCCGCTTTGCCCTTTTTCTTCGCGGGGCTGCGCATCTCCATCACCTATGCGGTGGTCGGTGCGATCTTTGCCGAATATGCCGGGGCGGCACGCGGCCTCGGCATCTACATCCTGAATGCCAAGAACAATTTCCGGCCCGACCTCGTGCTCGCGGCGGTAGGCGTGAGCGCGTGTCTGACGCTGCTCCTCTTCGGCGCAACTGTGCTTGTCCAGCGCCTAGCCACACCCTGGCTGCGCTTCGAAGAGAAGCAGGCGCGATGACGCCGAAGCTCGAACTCGAACACATCCGCAAGGCATTCGGCGCGACCGATGTTCTCGACGGCGTCTCGCTGACGGTGCGCGAAGGCGAGTTCGTGTCCCTCCTCGGACCTTCGGGAGCAGGGAAATCGACCCTCTTCCAGATGCTGACCGGCGGCATCCGGGCCGACAGCGGCGCGGTCCGCTTCGACGGTCTTCCGCTCGGATCCGAGGACGGCCGCTTTGCCTTCATGCCACAACGCGACGCGCTGATGCCGTGGCGGCGCATTCTCGACAACGCCACGCTGGGCCTAGAAGTGCAGGGTATGGCGCGCAAGGCAGCGCGCGAGAAGGTCCTGCCGCTGTTTCCCAAATTTGGCCTCGCCGGCTTCGAAGATCACTATCCCGCTCAGCTTTCTGGCGGAATGCGGCAACGTGCAGCGCTCCTGCGCACCGTGGTGCAGGAGCGTGAGATGCTACTCCTGGATGAGCCGTTCGGCGCGCTCGACGCGCTCACCCGCGCCGGCATGCAGCGCTGGCTGGAAGCCATGTGGAGGCGTCATCGCTGGACGGCGTTGCTCATAACGCACGACGTGCGCGAGGCCGTATTCCTGTCAGACCGCATCTACGTCCTGTCCGCCCGGCCGGCGCGCGTACTTCGCGAATTCCCCGTTCCGCTGCCACGCCCGCGCGATGCCAGTGCCCGCGGCTTGCAGGAAGCGAGTGCCGTCGAAGGCGCGGTTCTAGACAGCCTTCTCCGTCTGCAACCCCTTGGAGATTCCAACCCATGACCACGATCAACCGCCGCGGCGCTCTTCTGCTCGGTATTGCCGTTGGCGGAGCCTGGGCCGCAACCATTTCGGCGCGAACCGGTGGCACGAAAGTTACCATTGCGCTCGATTGGACGCCGAACACCAACCACATCGGCCTCTATGTGGCGCGCGAAAAAGGCTTCTATGCCGAGGCGGGACTGGATGTCGAAATCCTGCCCTATGCCGACACCAGCGCCGGCACGCTTGTCAGCAACCGCGTGGCCGACTTCGGTGTCTCTGGCTCGATCGGTTTCTTTACCCAACGCGCTGCCGGAGCAGACCTCAAGGCCGTCTATGCGGTGGTGCAAACCGAAACCGGCAGGCTGGTGTTCAACGCCGGCCGCACCGACATCCAGAGGCCGAAAGATCTCGATGGCAAGACCTATGGCGGCTTCGGCAGCAATTGGGAGAACGCACTGATCGGGGCGCTGATCCGCAATGATGGCGGAGAAGGCAAGTTCGAGACGGTGACGCTCGGCACCTCGGCCTACGAGGCGCTCGCCAACGGGGCGGTCGACTTCACTCTGGAGGTCCACACCTGGGAAGGCATCAAGGCCGAACTGGACGGCAAGCCGCAACGCGCCTTCCGCTATGCCGACTACGGCGTACCGGACCAGCATACGACCTTCATCGCGTCCAGCGACGCTTACCTATCGGAGCACCCGGATACCGCCTCCGCGTTCGTGCAGGCCACGCGCCGGGGCTATGCCTTCGCCGTCAAGAGACCGGACGAGGCCGCGGCTATCCTGGTGGACGCGAACAAGGACATGCTGACCGACCCGGCCTTGATCCGTGCCTCTCTGAAAGCACTTGTGGATGGTCACTACCTTGCCCGGTCGGACGGCAAGGTCGGCGAGATCGACCCGAAGAAGATCGAGCTTATGGGCGAATTCCTGTTCTCGTCGGACATTCTGCGGGATGCGAACGGTAAGGCGCTCGCTGTGAAGCCGGATTTTTCCGTCTACTACACCAACAGCTATGTTGCGGAGGCGTGAGATGGCGGCGTCGCCGCGCCACATGCATCTCAACGCTGTAATTTACGGACTGGGCAGTCATGAGGCTGCCTGGCGCATGCCCGAAAGCGATCCGCGCGCGCTGACCAAGCTGGCTTTCTGGACCGACCTCGCGTGCCGGGCCGAAGCGGCGGGCTTCGACGCGCTTTTTCTGGGCGATGTGCTTGCGCTCCAGTCAGGCGCCGACAAGCACCTGTCAGACGCTATGGATCCCATCGTGATCATGTCTGCTTTGGCGGTTGTCACGAAGCGGATCGGGCTCATCGCGACCGCTTCCACCACTTTTGATCACCCTTTCCATCTCGCCAGGCGCTTCGCCTGTCTCGACCACATCAGTAACGGCCGCGCAGGCTGGAACATCGTCACCTCATCCAATCGGCTCGAAGCGCAGAATTTCGGCCTCGACGCGATGCCCGAGCATGGCGAACGTTATGCACGAGCCGCGGACGTCGTAGACGCGGCAATTGCGCTGTGGGCGAGTTGGGAGGCCGACGCCAAAATTGCCGATCAGCAAACCGGACAGTATCTCGATGCCGCGAAGGTTCATCGTGTCGACCATGAGGGACCGTTCGTGCGCACGGCCGGGCCGCTCAACGTGCCACGCCCGCTAGGCGGTCGCCCCGTGCTGGCGCAGGCCGGCTCATCGGAGGAAGGACGCGATTTCGCCGCATCGCGTGCGGATATCGTTTTCACTGTGCAGTCCGACCTCGCTGAGACTCGCGACTTCTACAACGATATCAAAGCGCGTGCCGTCCGAGCCGGGCGCGACCCGCAAAGCATTCGCGTGCTGCCCGGCATCGTTCCAATCGCGGCAGCGACAAGAGAAGAAGCTGAGGCACGCCTACTCCAGCTGAACAGCTTCGCCAACCTGAAGCATCTGGTTGCCAAAGGCTCCGAGTTCCTGGGGGTGGACCTCACGCAGGTTGATCTGGATGGGTATCTACCGGACAGGTTGGCGATGACGGCTGGCAACCAGGCAAGCAAGAGCCGTGTCGCCGTGCTCATCGGGATCGCACGGCGCGACAAGCTCACAGTCAGGCAGTTGCTTGCGCGTATGGCCAGCGGCCGGGGGCATCTCCTGGCTGTCGGTACCGGCCGGGACATCGCCTGCACGATGCAGGAGTGGTTCGAAAGCGGCGCCGCCGATGGCTTCAACGTCATGTGCCCGGTCCTGCCGAGCGACCTGACGACGTTCGCCGAGCAGGTCATACCCAGATTGACCGAGGCCGGTCTGATCCCAACGCACGAGGCGCGTCTGAAATGATCGCATCTTGCGACTGGAGCGAGAAGACTTCGCTGTCAATTGGCCTTGCGGCCATCGCGGTGACGTCCGCTTACGGACGTAGCCTATTGTCAATCATTCATGGCCGGAGCGCCGATTATTCCGAGATAGGCTCCGTTCTGTTCGAAGCGGCAGTCGAAGCCGACTTCACGGTCGTCGTCACCATCCACCGTGCCCAACACCAGAAGCTTTCCCTCGCGTCCAACCGGCGGATCTGTCGTGATGGCGTCGAGTTGCACCTCAAATTTTGCCGCTGCCGCGTTCTGGCAGAACATGGTCATTTCGGCTTCCGGAACTATTGTTCCAAGGCCGGCTTCTTCAGCCGCGTTCCCGCTCCCTGCCATAACACTGCCGATGATCGCGAACGTTAGCAGCATGCCCTTCGATTGATGTGTCGTCATCGTATATCCCTCCTCGTTTCAATCTATGCCATGGCCCGGTCTGTGCGACAGGCTTGGTCAGCCTGAACCCGAACCTGCAATCCATCCGATTGACAGCAGGCCCGTTGCTGCTGCCGGTTGCCGAGAACCCGTAATACCACGCGGAATGCGAAGACTGTATACGGGACAACCAGCGCCGACACCAAAGGAGTCACCGCCAGGCAACAGCGACCCGCAACTCCAGGCCGCAAAGCGCCACGGCGAGGAGAACGCCAAAGGCGCGTCGTCTCATGCAAAGGCGCCGATCAAAAAATAGGTCCGCCCAGCAGCACGCCGCCGCCGAGAGCGCGCAGCGCGGTTCTGCCATCAGCATAAACATTCAACGGGGGACCCGGCCGGCAGTCAACGGTGACGGCTTCTTTTTAGAACCCCGCACTTGAGCATGCGCCCGGCAGCGTGCAGAGTAATGAAATCAAGTTTCAGATATTGAACCGATTTTCGTCAAGGGCGGGCGGGTGCACAGCAATTCACAGACCACCGACCCTTCGTCAAAACACAAAAATGATGAGCAACCCGGCCGCTTCAGGGGCATCCTCCTGATGATCGCCGCCGTGGCGGTGCAATCCTGTTCGGAAGCCGTCGCGAAGCTGATGACGGCGTCGCTCCCACCGATCCAGGTCACATGGATGCGCTATGTCGTATTCGCGGCGATCATGGTTGGGGTTGCCCTGCTCGCCGGTCCGGCCAAAGCCTTGCGCTCCAGGCTGCCCGGCCTTCAGATCCTCAGGGGAACGGCAGCGGTGGGCGCGGCGATGTTCTTCATCGCATCCCTCTCCATGCTGCCGATGGCGGAGGTTACCGCCATTTCTTTCGTGTCGCCTCTGGTCGTCACCGTGCTGGCGATTCCGCTGCTCGGGGAGATCATCGGTCTGCGTCGATGGACGGCTATCGCGATCGGGCTGATCGGCGTGGCGATGGTGCTACGGCCAGGCACGCCGGACTTCAGCATCTACATGGCCTTTCCGCTTGCAGCCGCTACCAGTTGGGCTTTCGCGCTCGTAGTCACCCGGCTGATGCGCGTGTCCGACAGCCCGCTCGTATCGATGACCTACGCTGGATTGGTGGGCTTTGCGCTGACCTCCGTGCTGGTCCCCTTCGTCTGGGTCAAACCGGATATCCTGTCTCTCGGCCTTGGCCTCGCGACCGGGCTTTTCGGCACCGCGGCCCAATATCTTACCATCCAGGCGCTGTATCACGAGCGCGCGTCGGTCCTTGCGCCGATTTTCTACACCAGCCTCGTCTGGTCCATCCTCTTCGGCTACCTGCTGTTCGGCAACCTGCCGGACGCCTGGACCTATGCCGGCGCCGCGACGATCATCCTCAGCGGCCTCTATACGCTCGGCCGCCAGCGCCAGTAGGTCACGCAGGCGCCGCCGCAAGCGCCTCCTCGGCAAAGTGGCAGCGCACCTGCCGGCCGGGCGCGACTTCCCTCAGCGCCGGCATTGACGTCCTGCATTCCGCCCGCTCGATCGGGCAGCGCCCGCAGAACCTGCACTGTGTGGAGGACGGTGAGATCGGGCTCAACGGATCGCCTTCGAGCTTAATCCGCTCAAGCTTGCCCGGCCGCAGGGTCGGAATCGCGGAGAGCAGCGCTCGTGTGTAAGGATGGGACGGGTTTGCATAGATCTCGCTGGAGGGCCCACGCTCCACGACCTGCCCCAGATACATGACCACGATCTGGTTGCAGAGCAACCGCACGACATTGAGATCGTGGCTGACGAAAAGCAGCGCGATCCCCCGCTCCCGCCGCAACTTGTCGAGAAGCTGCAGGACGGTCGCCTGAACCGATACGTCGAGCGCGGAGGTCGGTTCATCCAGCACGAGCAACCGCGGCTCGACGACGATCGCGCGCGCAATGCCGACCCGCGCTTTCTGGCCGCCGGAAAGCTGATGCGGCAGCCTCGACAGCAGGGGCAGCGGCAGGTTGACTGCCTCGGCCGCTGCCTCCACGCGCCGCCGCAATTCAGCCTTGCCAGTCCGGGGCAGCAACATTCTTGCCGGATCGGCGATGAGGTCGAATGCCGTAAACAGCGGATTGAGGCTTTCCGTCGGATCCTGGAAGACCATCTGTATCAGCCGCCGCAGGTCCGACCGGGCAAAGCGCGCGGTGGACAGCCGTCCGATATCCTCGCCCTCCAGAAGAAGCTGGCCTTCGGTCGGATCGAGCAGGCGCGAAACCAACCGAGACAGCGTCGATTTTCCGCAACCCGATTCCCCGACGAGCCCTACCGCTTCGCCGGGTTTGATGACCAGATCGACCCCGTCCACCGCATGCAGCTTCGGCGGGTCGGAAAAAGGCCATTTCGCAGCCAGCCTGAAATGCTTCTTGAGGTTTCGCGCTTCCAGCAAGGCGGTCATAGCGGATTCCTGCAGGCAACCGCGTGACGATCCGCGACGGGGGCAAGATGCAGTCTCTCCGCGTCGCAGACCGGCAGACGGCGATCGCAGCGCTCGGCAAAACGGCAAAACGGCAGGTCGATGCGGCGCAGGTCGGGCAGCGAGCCCCTGATCGCCTGCAATTCTCCGATGCTGTCGACGAGCGAGGGAACGGAGCGCAGAAGCTCGGCGGTATAGGGGTGGCGCGGATGAGCGATGATCTCCGCCGTCGGCGCGACTTCGACCGCGTGACCCGCATGCATGATGATGAGCCTGTCGCAATATTCGGACGCCAGGGCGACATCATGGGTGATGAGGGCGACCGACATTCCCCGTTCGCGGGCGAGATTGCGGATAAGGTCCATGATGACGGCCTGCGTCGTCACATCGAGGCCTGTCGTCGGCTCGTCGGCGATCAGCAGACGCGGTGCGCAGGCCAATGCGATGGCGATGCCGATCCGCTGGCAAAGCCCGCCGGACAGTTCGAATGGGTAGGCCTTGCTGCGCCGCTCGGGGTCGGGTATGCGCACCTGCTTCAGCGCATCGATGGTTCTGGTGCGGATTTCGGAGGCGGGCGCGGGCATGTGGCGGGCCAGGACATCGGCGATCTGATCGCCCACTGCCCGAATGGGATTGAGCGCCGTCCGGGGATTCTGGAAGATGATCGATGCGGCCTTGCCGCGCCAACGGTCGAGCTCCGAACGTTCCATGCCGAGCAGGTTGCGTCCCTGGAACAGTATCTCGCCGGAGCGCACGCGCGCCGCGTGATCGAGGATGCCCATGATCGAATAGGCAGTCACCGACTTGCCCGATCCCGATTCCCCGATGATCCCGACGATCTCGCCGTCGCCGATATCGAACGACACATCGTCGAGAACATGCACCGTGCCGTGTCGCGTGATGAAATCGACGGTGAGGTTCTGGACCGACAGGAGCCGATTGGTCATGTCCGCATCCTCGGATCGAGGATGTCCCTGAGCGCGTCGCCCATCAGGTTGAAAGCGAAGACCGTGATCATCAGCGCGAGGCCGGGAAAGAGAGCGACCCACCACTGCCCTGAGGCGATGAAGCGGGCGCCTTCGGCGACCATGATGCCCCATTCGGGGGTCGGCGCACGTACGCCAAGGCCGAGGAACGACAGGCCCGCGGCGTTGAGGACCGCCCAACCGAGATTGACCGACGCCTGGATGACCAGCGGGGCTGCCATGTTCGGGATCAGGAATCGCGTCAGGATCCGCCAGTCTCCGGAGCCGCCGACGCGGGCCGCTTCGACATAGCCAAGCCCGCGGCGCACCCGCATCTCGTTGCGCGCCAGGCGGATATAGAAGGGCAGGTTCACCACCGCCGTCGCGTAGACGACATTGGCGACCGTGTTGCCCAACGCGGCGACCATCGCCATGGCCAGCACGAACAGCGGAAAGGCCATGAGGACGTCCACCATCCGCGAGACGGTGCCATCCCAGAAGCCGCCCCAATATCCGATCATCGCGCCGATGAGAGAGCCGACGAGACAGGAGAGGATAACCGCCCCGAAGGCGATCATGAGATCGAGCCTGGTGGCGACCATGACGCGTGCAAAGATGTCGCGACCCAACTGGTCCGTGCCGAACCAGAACGTGGCCGAAGGCCCCTGCAACGCATGGGCAGCGTTGGTCTTCAACGGGTTGTGCGGGACCAGGGAGGGAGCCAGGATGGCAACCAGCAGAATGAGCAGGAAGAGGCCGAAGGCAACAACGTTGAGCGGGTTGCCGAGCACCACATGGCGCACGACCTGCATCCGTTCCCTGATCGCGACGGCGCTCATCGCGTTGCCCTCGGATCGATCAGGGCAACCACGAGATCCGTCGTCAGGTTAACCAGGATGAAGATGCCCGCCATGACCAGCATGAAGCCCTGCAGCGGCGCATAGTCCAGGTTGATGATGCTGTCCACGGCGAAGGCTCCGACACCCGGCCAAGAGAACACGCGTTCCACCAGGACGTTGGCGCCCAGCATGTAGGAGAAGGTCATCCCCATCGTCGTGACGATCGGCAGCAATGCGTTGCGGAACGCATAGGTCATGATGATCTTGCGGCGCGACAGGCCGGAGGCCCTGGCGGTTCTGATGAACTCCGAGCCAAGCACCTCCAGCATGGAGGCTCGGGCCATGCGGGTGAGCGGCGCGAGAGCGAAAAGCGCCATCGTGACAGCCGGCAGGATCATCTGCTTGAGCGCGGCGGTAAAGAGTTCGAAATCGCCGACAACAAGCGCGTCGATCGTGTAGAACCCGGTCACCCTGTCCGGCTCGAACATGAAAGGATCCAGCCGGCCGATCGGCTCGGGAGCGACGCCAAGCACGAAGTAGAAGAGAAAGATCAGCAGAAGCCCCGTGACGAAAGTCGGCATCGACACGCCCAAAGTGGCGATGAGACGCGACAGGTGGTCGATCAGCGATCCCGGGCGCAGCGCCGCCGCGATGCCCAGCGGCAACGACACCCCAACGGCGATGAAGAACGCGAGGAAGGTCAGCTCGGCGGAAGCAGGCAGCCGGTTGGCGAATTCCGTCACCACCTTCTGGCCCGTACTGATCGAATTACCGAGATCCCCCTGAAGCAAATTGCCAAGATAGATCAGGAATTGCTCGGGAAGCGGCTTGTCGAGGCCGAGGCTCTGGCGCACCGCCTCTATGTCCTGCTCCGTCATCGAGGGGTTCGAGGCAAAGAACACCGCCGGATCGCCCGGCAGCACCCGCGTGAGCAGGAAGGTCACGAGAACCACGCCGAACAATGTGGGTATCGCCGACAGGAGGCGCAGGACGATGCCGTTCATTCATCCTCCGGCCGATTCAGCAGGAGAATGACATGATCGCCGCTGACCACCACCGTGCCGTCGGCCTTGACCAGAAAGCCGCGCTCTGTGGCGAGCCCGCGGCCGGGCGTCCTGGTTGGACGCCGATCGACGAATTCAAGGCGCAGATGCACCTCCTCGCCAGGCAGCAGAGGAGCCGGAAACTTGATGTCGTTCCACCCGAGCGACGCGATCACCGAGCGTTCGAAGCAGCCGAGCATCGCTTTAAGCCCCTCGATCAGGGCGAGGTTGAACAGTCCGTGCGTGATACGGCCGGGAAAACCCGCCGCGCGCGCGAATGCATCGTCCATATGGACAGGATGGGCCTCGCCCGTCAGCCGAGCATAGGCGTCGATGTCGGCCAGTTCGATCCGGCGCGGCGCGCTGGTCATGATCGTGCCGGGAACGAAATCCTCGTACCAGATTTGGGGCGTCATGCGTGCCCCTCCCATGCTTCGGCCTGGAGCGCCCGCCAGTCGACCTTCCGGCTGCCCGACCGCGGCAGGGCATCACGGAACTCGACCTCGCGCGGGACCTTGTAGGCCGCCATCAGCGTCCGCGCGAAATCAATGATGTCGTTTTCGCTGACTTTGCCGCGCTGATCGGGATGCAGCACCACCACGGCCCGCACCTTCTCGCCACGCCGCGGGTCCGGTGCGGAGATGACCGCGCACTCCGCCACCGCGGGATGGCTGTAGAGCAGCATCTCGCATTCCGCCGGCCAGACCTTGTAGCCCGATGAGTTGATCATGCGTTTCAGTCGATCCACGATGAAGTAGTAGCCATCGGCATCGACATAGCCCAGATCGCCGGTGCGTAGCCACCGTCGTCCGTTCAAATCGATCAGCGCTTCGGTGGTGTCGTCGGGGCGATTCCAGTAGCCCTGCATGACCTGCGGCCCGCTGATCAGGATTTCGCCCAGATCGCCCTGCGCACAGGGCGTGAGCGTCTCCGGATCGGCCACCAGTGCGTGGGTATTGTAGATCGGCAGCCCGAGGCACTGCGGTTTCGGCGCATCGAGCGGGTTCAGATGCGTGGCCGATATGGTTTCGGTCAGGCCATATCCTTCCGCAAAGCGCAGCCCCCACTGATCGCGAAGGCGTCGCACCACCGCGGCGGGCATCGACGCCCCGCCGCCGGTCATGACCTTCAGACTGGAAAAGCAATCGTTGGTAAATCCTTTGGACGCCAGGACATCGACCACCATGGTCGGTGCGGCCGACCACCAGGTCGGGCGATGGCGGCGGAAGAGCGCAGGTATGGCTTCGGCGTCCCACCGGGTCATCAGGATAAGCGCCGCACCACATTGGATCGCCGAGGCCATGGACGCCATCATGCCGGCGACATGGAACAGCGGCATGAAGCTTGTCATGACGGACTGGCTATCGAGTCGGTACCAGCGCACCTGTGCCTTCGCGACGAACTGAGCACCGTGGTGGCTGTGCATGCACGCCTTGGGCCGGCCCGTCGTACCCGAACTATAAGGCAGCACCGCCAGTTCGTCGTCGCCCGAAAGCAGAGCCGGCGCCGGCCAATCCTCCGCCAATGCGGTTTTCAGGTCCGTGAAGCCTTCGCGCGGCGCAGCTGCGGCCATGCGCATCACCTCCGGCAGATCGGAGGCATTGTCCGGCGCCATGTCGGCATAGCGTACGCGTATGATCCGATCGAATGCGCTGCCGGCGAGCGGCTCGAAGCGATCGAGCAATTCCTCACCGACAATGGCGAAACGTGCGCCGCTGTCGGCAGCGAAATAGGCGAGCTCGTCCGTCGTGTTCATCGGATTGATCGGCACCACGACGCCGTTCGCGCGCAGGACCGCATAGAAGGCGATCACATATTGCGGACAGTTCTGCAGGTCGACCATGACCCGGTCGCCACGCTTCAGCCCATGCTGGGCGAGCCATCCCGCGAGACGCTCGACATCAACAAGCAGTTCCGCGTAGCTGTAGGTGGCGCCGTAGTAGAACATCGCCGCCTGCCCGGGAAAGGCGGCAGCGGAGAGAATGAGATCGGAAGCCAGATTGCCGCCGGGCACCGTGATGTCGCTCGGATCCTCCGCCGGCCACAGCGGCGACTGCGGGCCGATCTCGAACGGATGGGTGATATCGCGGGACAGGGACTCCTGCATCAGCCGGCGATCCCGGCTTGATCGGCGACGCGTCCGTTGTTGCCGCGCAATTCGACGACTGTCCGATGCAGGACATCGATCGCAGTCTCGATCTGGCTGAGGTCGGTTTCTTCTTCCGGGCAGTGACTGCGCCCGCCGACCGACGGCACGAACAGCATCGCGGCCGGAACGATCCGTCCGATGATGCCGGAATCGTGGTTGGCTCCGGACGGAAGTTTCATCGCCGGATGACCGAGGGTTGCGGCCGATGACGCCAACGCGTCCTGCAACCAGCCCGCCATCGGCACCGGCGTGTCGGAATAGGTATTCCGCACCCGCAGTTCGAGCTGCTCTTCCGCACCAGTCCTGGTCGCCAGTTCCACGACACTGTCGCGAAGCTTCACCAATGTGGCTGGATTGGTGCTCCGCATTTCCAGGCCGAGCGTGACCTCGCTAGGCACGACGTTCCCCTGGTTCGGCGAAACGCGGACCATGCCGATCGTGCCACGCAGATCGTCCTCGCCTCTAGCCACAACCTCTTCGCGAAACGCCACCGCAAAACGCGCCGCGCCGGCGAAGGCGTCACGCCGCAAGTCCATCGGTGCGGTGCCGGCATGATCGGGCTGCCCCGTGAATTTCACGGACAGACGCTCCTGTCCGGCGATCGAGCTCACGATGCCAAGCGGCACGCCAGCATCCGCCAGAACCGGCCCCTGCTCGATATGAAGCTCCAGCCAGGCCGCGACCGCGTCCCAGTCTCTCAGGGCATTGCCGAGCTTGAACCCAGCCTGCGCCATCGCCTCGGACAGGTTCACCCCATCGAGCGACCGTGCGCGCGCCAGCGCTTCCTCCTCGTGCAGTCCGGCCATGGCGCGGCTGCCCGTGAACGGGCCGAAGCGTCCTTCTTCGTCGCGAAAGGCTATCACCTCGACAGGCAGGCCGGGCGTGCCTTCGGCCTTGATGCGCCGCGCGACCTCGAGCCCCGCCAGCACACCGATCGCGCCATCGAAAGCGCCGCCATTTGTCACCGTGTCGAGATGCGAGCCGATGAGGATCGCAGGCCCCTCGCCTTCCAGCCGCAGGATGGCGTTGCCGAAACTGTCATAGGACGCCTCCAGGCCGCTGGCGCGGCCTTGCGCCAGAAACCATTCGTGGGCGGCGATATCGGCTGGACCGAAGGCTGGACGCGACCAGCCGCCGGCAGGATCGGTCCCGATCCCGGCAAGCGCGGCGAAGTCGCTGCGAAAGTTCATGGAGCAGGCCTTTTGGCCGACGCCCGGGCAACGAAGCGGCCCTGCCCCTCTTGCCCCAGAAAGACGCCGTCCCTGACCACGACCTTGCCACGATAGATGGTCTCGGTGGCAAAGCCGGTCAGTTCCATGCCACTATAGGGATTGTAGCCGATGTCGCCGTAGTCGCTGGCTGGAGACATGGTCCGGCGGGCCACCGGATCGATGATAGCAAGGTCCGCGTCATATCCCGGCGCGATCCTGCCCTTCCCCGTGAAGCCGAAGATCTCCGCAGGCCAGGTCGAGAACAATTCCACGAAACGCTGCAGGTCTATCCGCCCTTGGTCGACGCCCAGCGTGAACAGGACAGGAAGGCGCGCCTCAATGCCTGTAATGCCGTTCGCGACGTTCGCGAAGGAAGGCAGACCGAGTGCCTTCGCCTTCGCCGAATAGGAAACCTCGTCGGACGCGACGAGTTGCAGCCCCTTTTCTACGAGACCCTGCCATAGGCGATCCTGGTTGGCGCGATCCCGCAGCGGCGGCGACAGGATATATTCGTGGCCGTTCTCACGCTCCAGCGCCTCGTCGGTCAGTGCCAGATAATGCGTGCATGTCTCCGCGGTAACCGGCAGGCCCTCGGCGCGCGCCGCCTCGATGAGCTTGATCGCATCGGCCGCAACGAGATGGAAGATATGAACACCGCAGCCGGTCGCGCGCGAAAAGGCAATGGCGCGCCCGACAGCCTCGATCTCCACGATCGGAGGACGCGTCAGGGCGTGCCAGCGCGGCTCCGTGTGGCCCGCCGCCACGGCCTCGGCGCGCAGGCGCTCCACGATGCCGGCATTCTCGGCATGCAGCACGATGGACATGTCATTTCGCGCCGCCTCGGCCATCAAGGCATAGAGTTGTCCGTCCTCAAGCTTCAGGCCGTCCTCTTCATAGACGGTATAGACCTTGAAGGTGGTCACGCCCTGCGCGCGCAATTCCGGGAGTTCGGCAAGCGTCGTCTCGTTCACGTCGGTTGCGATCAGGTGGAGCCCGTAGTCCAGCGTGACGTTGGCCTCGGCCTGCTTGCGGCGATGCGCCAGGCCCTTCAGCATGGAGCCGCCCCGGCGCTGCAGGGCGAAATCGATGACCGCGGTCGTGCCGCCGCGCAATGCCGCGATGCCGCCGGAGCCGAAATCATAGACCGAGCGCCGGCCCATGAAGCCGACGAGCAGGTGCACATGCGGATCGACGCCGGCAGGAATGACCAGCTTGCCCGTGGCGTCCACCACCTCGGCGCCCGAATGTGCGCGGACAGCTTCGCCCGGCGGCAGCAACGCGGCGATCGTCTCGCCTTCGATGAGCACGTCGAGATGACTCGCGCCGTCGGGGGTGACGACCTTTCCGCCAGTTACGATCAAGGTCACCGTGCAGCCTCCAGCGCCTGCTCGAGATCTGCGACCAGATCTTCCGTGTCCTCGATGCCAACCGAGATGCGAACCAGCCTGTCCGATATACCCATGGCGCGCCGCTGTTCCTGAGGGACCGAAAAATGCGACGTGTTGCCGGGCTGCGAGATCAGGCTTTCGACGCCGCCGACGGATGGACCGATGCCGAAAAGCCGGGTTCGATCGACCACCGCCTGCGCAGCCTCGGCGCTTTGCATCTCGAAGGACACCAGCCCGCCAAAGCCGGACATCTGCCGTCGCGCAAGCGCATGGTCGGGATGGTCAGGCAAGCCCGGGTAGAGCACGCGGGCAACTTCGGCACGCCTGGCGAGAAACTCGGCGATCGCCTGGCCAGATGTGTTGTGCTGCCGCATCCGGAGCGCATAGGTGGCCATGCCCCGCATCAGGAGCCATGCCGAATGGGCGTCGACGACGGCGCCGGACGCCTGCTGGAGGTTGCGTATGTCGCGGGTCAACGCACGCTCGCCGCACACTGCGCCGACGAGGAGGTCGCCATGACCGTTCAGATATTTCGTGGCCGAATGCACGACGACATCGGCCCCGAGCGTCAGCGGCCGCTGGTTCATCGGACTGCCGAGCGTGCCGTCGACGATCAGTTTCGCGCCGATCCCGCGCGCAACCTCGGAAAGAGAGGCGAGGTCGACCACCCGCACCAGCGGATTGGTCGGAGTTTCGGCATAAACGACGCGGGTCTTCGGCGTGATCGCGGCCGCTACTGCGCCGGCATCGAGGCCCTTCGCCCAGATCACGTTCACCCCCTGGGCGGGAAGGATGGTGCGCAGATATTTGGCGGTGCCGCCGTAAATGTCGGGCAAGGCGACAAGATCGTCACCCGCCTTGATAAAAGGCGCGATTGCGCCGGCGATCGCCGCCATACCGGACGAGAATAGGACGCAGGATTGCGCCTCCTCGAGCGCCGCCACCCGCTGCTCGGCGGCGAGCACCGTAGGATTGCGGATGCGCGAATAGACGTAACCACGCCGTTCTCCGGCGTTGATCGCCATCAGTTCGGCGGTGTCGGGGGGGGCGCAAATGTGCGGCGGGGTA
>JAEYTV010000453.1 GCA_023433855.1 Pseudomonadota bacterium
CTCATGAACAACCTCGACCCCGACGTCGCGGAAAATCCTCACGAACTGGTGGTCTACGGCGGTATTGGTCGGGCGGCCCGCACCTGGGGTGATTTCGACCAGATTGTTGCGACGCTGAAGACATTGACGGAAGAGGAAACCTTGCTCGTCCAGTCCGGCAAACCGGTTGGCGTATTCCGTACCCACAAGGACGCGCCGCGGGTGCTGATCGCCAATTCCAACCTCGTGCCGCACTGGGCGACCTGGGACCATTTCAACGAACTGGACAAGAAGGGCCTTGCCATGTACGGCCAGATGACGGCCGGCTCGTGGATCTATATCGGCACGCAAGGGATCGTGCAGGGCACCTACGAGACCTTTGTGGAGGCAGGGCGGCAGCACTACAACGGCAATCTGTCAGGCAAGTGGATCCTGACCGGCGGGCTTGGCGGCATGGGAGGCGCCCAGCCGCTTGCTGCCGTAATGGCCGGCGCCTGCTGCCTGGCAGTCGAATGCGACGAAACTCGCATCGATTTCCGCCTGCGCACACGCTATGTCGATGAGAAGGCCCGAACGCTGGACGAGGCGCTCGCCATGATCGCGGACTGGACGGCGAAGGGCGAAGCGAAGTCCGTCGGTCTGCTCGGAAACGCCGCCGAAATCTTCCCCGAACTCGTGCGCCGCATGAAATCCGGCGGCCCGCGCCCCGACATCGTCACGGACCAGACGTCCGCCCACGATCCGTTGAACGGCTATCTTCCGATCGGCTGGACGGTCGCCGAGCACAGGTCCAGGCGCGAAAGCGACCCGAAGGCCGTGGAAGCTGCCGCGCGCGCGTCGATGAAGCAACATGTCGAGGCGATGGTCGCCTTCTGGGACGCTGGCGTTCCGACGCTCGACTACGGCAACAACATCCGCCAGGTCGCCAAGGACGAGGGACTGGAGAATGCCTTTGCGTTTCCGGGGTTCGTGCCGGCGTATATCCGCCCGCTGTTTTGCCGCGGCATCGGGCCGTTCCGCTGGGCAGCGCTCTCCGGCGACCCACAGGACATCTACAAGACCGATGCCAAGGTGAAGGAGCTGTTGCCCGACAACAAGCACCTGCACAACTGGCTGGACATGGCCAGGGAGCGGATTTCCTTCCAGGGCCTGCCGGCGCGGATCTGCTGGGTGGGTCTGGGCGATCGCCACAAGCTTGGCCTCGCCTTCAACGAGATGGTCAGGAACGGCGAGCTTTCAGCGCCCGTGGTGATTGGTCGTGATCATCTTGACTCAGGCTCGGTGGCTTCGCCGAACCGCGAGACAGAGGCCATGAAAGATGGCTCGGACGCCGTATCCGACTGGCCGCTCCTCAACGCACTTCTCAACACGGCGTCGGGCGCCACCTGGGTATCCCTGCATCATGGCGGCGGTGTCGGCATGGGCTTCTCGCAGCATTCCGGGATGGTGATCTGCTGCGATGGCACCGAAGATGCCGATCGCCGGCTGGAACGCGTGCTCTGGAACGACCCGGCCACCGGCGTCATGCGCCATGCCGATGCCGGCTACGATATCGCCATCGATTGTGCCCGTGAAAAGGGCCTGCGGTTGCCCGGTATCCTCGGGAACCAGGAATGAAGATCCTTCGCGCGGGTGCTCACAAGCGCATGGCCTGGAAGAACGGCAAGGGCGAGACCACGGAGATCGCCGTCTTCCCCCCGGATGCAACCTTGGACAGCTTCCGGTGGAGGGTCAGCATGGCGACAGTTGCCGCCGACGGGCCGTTCTCGATCTTTGGGGGCATTGACCGGACATTGTCCATTCTCGAGGGTAAGGGGATGGACCTGGTGATCGACGGACGCGACCGCGTGACGCTCACCCGGGGATCGCATCCCTACAGTTTTCCTGCGGATGCGCCGACTTTGGGAAATCTGCGGGACGGCCCGATCATAGACCTCAACGTCATGACAAGGCGCAACAGCTTCTCGCATTCGGTGGCTGCCCTTTTAGCCCCCACATCCGTGGGGGGTGCCAACTCTCTGGTGCTGGTTCTATGTGGCAGCGGCAGAATGATGGTCACATGCGCAGGCGTTACCCAGATGCTTTCGAGGTTTGATTGCGCCATCTTCGGTCCAGACGAAACGGCAGAGCTGTCCGGGACTGGCTCCGGTTTCACGATCGAGATCAGATCTCTGTCCGGGGAGACCAAACCGCCGCTGCATGATTAGCTACAGCGAGGAAGCCGCTTGTTCGGCCACAGCCCTACCTTGTCCCGGACGATCGCTCCTCATTCATGAGAGAAGGAGGGGGGCCGACGTCGGAAGTCCGAAGCAGCGTCGGCGCATGGTCCCACCGAAGACCTCACAGAAGATGAGATCACCCCGGGCGTCGAACGTCGGGCATTCGAGTTGCCGTTCCTTTTCGGAAATTTGGCGTATTCCGTTGCTTCGTCGGAGGGCAGGTCTCCCTCCAACATAGGTAACGGAACAACGCCCCGCGGTGTTCGCGTATCTCAAGATCAGGTAGTGCGTCGGCCTGATCCGCCGCGGCGGCGGTGCCATGGGGTCAAGATCAGTGCAGAGGGCAGAGCGAGCGCAGATAGCAGTCTGTTCTTGCTTCCCTCCCACCTTTGCATCCGATCGATCAACCGATCAGCTTCATGATGGCTGGGACGCTGAGGATAGCAGCGTAGTAGCCCATAAACTGCACTCCGGTGTTCATCCCCAGCACGCGGTAGAGAAGCCCGCCGACGAGACCCACGGTCGTGATGACCAACAGTGCGAGCAGGCCACCTTCCCATAGGCCGATCACGATGACGAGACCGACAAAGGTGGCGATGATGGCCTCGTGGCTGATGTACTTGGCCACGAAGGCAGCGGCGCTGCGGGCGTGGTTCATCGCGAACGGATAGGCGATCGCAGTCGCGATGACGACCGACACCAGACCCCAGATGAGGAATTCCGGCACGGACATCATCGTATGCAGGTTGTTCACCGTACCCGTCGCGGTGTCGACCGTGAACCGCGGCGGCGCGTTGAACAGCGGAGCGGCCGGTCCCGCCGCAACCGGGCTGAGCGGAAGCCCAAAGGCGATCAACGGGATGAGCGCCTCGGCGATATAGGTCGATTCCGTGACCCCGTTGCGCACCGCGAGCACCGAGGTCAGACGATGGTAGGCCTGCTTGATGCGAGCCCCGACGATCTCGCCGGCGATCACCGTGACGGCGACAGGGCTGAACACGAAGGTAGCGCTGGTGATGGCTGCTGCCGTTGCAGTGGTGGTCACCTGACTGCGGTCGAGCACACGGAACGGATTGGGGAAATAGCCGCCCCAGGTCTTGACGTCCGGTGCCAGGGTGGTCTGGCGTGGCTCGTCCCGGTTCATGCGCTTGCGCTCGATCGGCGAAGCGGCCGACACGAGTTCGGCCACCAGCGGCCCGATCGCGATGCCGAGGAAATAGCTGACCCCGAGCTTCACTTCATTGGCGGCAGTGAAGCCTTGCAGGGCGACAATCAGCAGCGTGAAGGGTACCAGCGCGATCATCGATGCCCAGCGACCGGCTGAGAAGTAGGCAATCAAAAGCGCGGCCGCGGTGAAGAGCCACGGTGCCGACGCTGTGATATAAGTGCCGAAAGGCGCCAGGATAACCGCAAACAGCACCGCCAGAGGCACCGCGATGAATGCCGAGATCACAGAGCCCGCCAGCATCTTGCGAAGCGCGATGTGTGGCGCTCCCAGATTGCGCAGCGCGGTGGCCTGTTGAAGCAACGGCAGGGCCATTGTATCCCCCGGTATCCCCAGAAGCGCGGTCGGCACAGCATGCGTCATGTGCTTCGACACCGCGGCGCACATCCAGAAGGTGAAGACGGCTACCGGCGGAGCACCGAGCAGAACCACCAGGAGGGTCACCGGAGCGATCGTTGTGGTTTCGTCCGTCCCCGAGATCAGGCCAATCGCCGAAAACAGGATCGCCCCCAGCAGGCCGAGTGAAACGGCAACGAGTATTTCGTAAAGCAGTCCGTCCATGTCTTACTCCCCCCGGTTGCTTGAAGCGCGGCCGTTTTCGTAGTTCTTGAACAGGTCATAGAGCCCCACTTCCCGCATTTCCTGCGCGACCACAGGGGGAAGATCCTCCACCCGGCCGAGTGGACCGCCTTCCTGTTCGATCTGCTCAAGGATCTCCACCTGCCAGGTGGAGCCCGTCTGAACCTGTTCGACCACAGTCCGCTTCGGAGAAAATAGGCGGGCGCAGAGGGCGCCGCTGACGACAGAGCCTACGATGCCGGCGAGCATGGCAAGAGCCTTGCCAACAGCCGGTGTGCTCGCCATCGGCGCGATCGTCTGCAGCGCCGCAAGATAGACCGCCACGCTCAACAGCGCGCCGATGATCATGGCCTTTCCGAGTTGGGGACGCGATATCACGTCGCCCCACACTTCCGCTAGCTGACCTTGCGTACCACGAGCGGGTACGCTGCTTCTGTCCATCATGTTGTCCTCCCCAAGTTCCGGTATCGTGCCGGCAGCGACAAGGCTCCTCCTCCGCTGCCGTGAGTTCAGTTACTTCCGCAGTTCGGCCAGGATTTCCTCCGCGCGTGCCGAGCGGACGTCATGCTCGGCTGCCAGCCTGCGGGCGACCCTGTCGATTTCCTCGCCTGCCGCCCCGGCACCGATCGCAATGTTGCGGGCGTGCAGGGCCATGTGCCCACGCTGGATACCTTCGGTCGCCAAGGCGCGCAGGGCGGCCATGTTCTGCGCCAGCCCCACGGCCACCGTGACCTCCGCGAGCTCCACCGCGGAAGCGACATTGAGGATCTGCAGCGCGGCCTGGGCGGCGGGGTGGGTCTTCGTGGCACCGCCCACGAGACCGAGCGCCATTGGCATCTCGATCGTGCCAACCAGCGTCCCCTTGCTGCTGATCTCCCAGGTGGTCAGCGACGTGTAGCGGCCCGAACGCGCGGCATAGGCATGGGCCCCGGCTTCGATTGCCCGCCAGTCGTTACCGGTCGCTACCACGACAGGGTCAATGCCGTTCATGATGCCCTTGTTGTGGGTCGCGGCACGATAGGGATCCACCGCCGCAAATTCATAGGCATCGACGATACCTTCCATCATCCTGCGGCCGGAATAATCCTTGGTAGCAAGAGCTTCTTCCGTGACTTCGACACGCGCGCGGGCAAGACGAAGGTCCGCAAGGTTGGAAAGAATGCGCAGCCGCACTTCTCCTCCGGTGATCCGCTCCACGATCGGGGCGATCGCTTCGGCCATGGTGTTGACGGTGTTGGCGCCCATGGCGTCGCGTACGTCGACCAGCAGATGCAGCACGACCATCGGGCCGCGCAAGGTAGATGGAAAGACATGAACCTCGATGTCGCGGCAGCCGCCCCCGAACTTGACCAGAACCGGGTCCTTCGCATTCGCGGTGGATACGATCTCGTCACGTGCCGCAAGGATCGCCAAACGGGCGCCGTTAGGGTCCGTCGTCCCAAGGATCTGGACCTGGGCTCGCATGATCGGCGCCGTCGACGAGGTCTGGAACCCGCCGCAGCCGCGCACGATTCGGGCCATGTAAGAAGCCGCGGCCACGACGGAGGGTTCCTCGACCGCCATGGGCACGAGGTAGTCCTGGCCATTCACCAAGAAGTTGGTGGCGACGCCAAGCGGCAGTTGGAATGTGCCGATGACGTTCTCTATCATCCCGTTGGCACGTTCCACCGGCAGGGCATCGGGGGCAGCGAGAACGAAGCGGGCTTCCTCGTCGAGAAGCGCCGCTGCAGCTACCTGCTCCAGCCGTTCTGCCGGGGAAAGATTGCGCATGTTCTCGATGCGAGAGGTGGCGGTCTTCTTCGTCATGTGGCTCGCTCCCAAACCTGTAGATCGACGCTTGCGTCGGCGACAAACTGTCCTAAGATAACGGCTGCAGGCAAGGGACAGTTTGTCACTTTATTTGAGGCACTGTACCAAAGGAAGAGGTGGACGGTTGACAAAGCTGATCGATAACATCGTCGCGCACGTCAGCGGTCAGATCGCGACGGGAGTCTACCGGCCGTCACAGAAGCTTCCCTCCGTCCGGGGAGCTGCGGCCCAATTCGGCGTGTCCAAGAACACCATGGCCGAGGCTTATGACCGCCTTGTTGCGCGGGGGCTTGCCTTCGCCCGGCCGGGATCGGGCTACTATGTCTCGGAAAACAGGCCGACGCCCGTCCCGAAGAACCGGCCCGATGTCACCGAAGCGACCAGCATCATGTCGCTGCTGCGCGAGCAACTGGAGCAGAACTACCAGACGCGTCCAGGGGACGGCCGACCTCCCGCGAGCTGGACCGAGGACGCCGACATGCGGCGCATCCTGCGCACCAGCCGCAACACCACGGCGGAAGTGGATTTTGGATACGGCAGTTCCTGGGGGCTCGGCGCATTGCGCGAATGGCTCCGGATGGCGCTGGCGGAGCGCTCGATCACCACCGAGCCTGACGGTTTGATGCTGACCAGCGGCGTCAACCACGGCCTGGACCTGATCATCCGCCACTTCCTGGAGCCCGGCGAGACGGTCTTCGTTGACAGCCCGGGATATTATCCTCTCTTTGCCAAACTCCGCCTCGCAAAGGCGAATGTGGTGCCGATCCGGCGTCTCGAAGATGGTCCCGATCTGGAGGACCTGCGTGAAAAACTTGCAGTTCATCGGCCGAAACTGTTCTTCACCCAGAGCCAGGCGCATAATCCGACCGGAGGCACACTGTCGCCGGCGCACGCATTCACCCTGCTGCAACTCGCAGAGACCCATGACTTCCGCCTGGTCGAGGACGATATCTTCGGCGATCTCCTGTCTCCCACGGTGCCGCGCCTTGCTGCATTCGGCCAGCAGCAGCGCGTTCTCTATGTCGGGTCCTTCTCAAAGACCCTGTCGGCCAGCCTGCGATGCGGCTACATCGCAGGTGCCCCCGACACGGTGCGCAGCCTCGTCGACCTCAAGATGATCACCATGGTGGCGACGTCTCTCCATGTCGAGCGCGTCGTGCTGGAGATGATCGAGAGCGGTCAATACCTGAAGAACCTGAGGCGCCTGCGAGGATGGATCGAGGACGGCGCCAAGGCGACCGCGCAAGCACTCGTTGATGTCGGCCTGGAAGTTTCGCTGCCCAAGGTACAGGGCTTCTACATCTGGGTGCCCCTTCCTGCCGCTCTGGACGAAGCGGACTTCTGCGTTCGCGCCGCGAGAGCCAACATCTTCATCGCGCCAGCGGGCGTCTTCTATGCGGAAAGGGACCTGGCCGTGCCGCCGGCCATGAGGGTCAACGTGGCCTACGGGGCAGACCCACGATTTTGCGCCTTTCTGCGCGAAGAGATCAAGAACAGCATCAAAAGTTGAGGAACGGCAATGGAAAATGTTCGGCTGGTTGAAGTCGGGCCGCGTGACGGGCTGCAGAACGAGGCGCGGCCGCTGAGCGTTGCCGACCGGATCACGATGATCGAGGGCCTGATTGGTGCCGGATTGCGGACCATCGAGGCGGGCAGTTTCGTGTCTCCGAAATGGGTCCCGCAGATGGCAGGATCGGCGGAGGTGTTGATGGCGTTCGCCAATCGAAAAGACGTCCAACTGCCCGTCCTGGTGCCAAACATGAAGGGGTTCGAGGCGGCCCGCGAGGCCGGCGCCGAGGAAATCGCAATCTTCGCCTCCGCATCGGAAACCTTCTCGCAGAAGAATATCAACTGCTCCATCGATGAGAGTTTTGAGCGCTTTGCACCCGTTCTGGATGCAGCTCGGATATCCGGAATCCGTGTGCGGGGCTACGTGTCCTGCGTCCTTGGCTGCCCCTACGAGGGCAAGGTCGCGCTTTCTTCCGTGGTCAGGGTTTCCCGGCACCTTCATAAGTCGGGTTGCTACGAGATCTCCCTGGGCGACACGATCGGTATCGGGACACCGAGAGCGGCCGCTGCCATGGTGCGCGCCGTAGCGGCCGAGATGCCCATCGAGGCGATTGCGCTCCACGAGCACAACACATACGGCCAGGCTTTGGCCAACATCCTTGCCTGCCTTGACGAGGGGGTGCGCGTTTTCGACTGCTCCGTAGGCGGGCTGGGCGGATGCCCCTATGCGAAGGGCGCAACCGGTAACGTCTCGACCGAAGAACTGGTGTTCATGCTGGAGGGCATGGGCATTCCGACAGGGGTCGATCTGCAAAAACTGAGCCGCGTGGCAGTGGAGACAGCGGCGAAACTTGGCCGTGTTCCGGCGTCGCCGATCTCGGGCTTGTTGAATTCCCCGGCTGGTGGTCGCTGAGAGCCGCTCCAAATGGTCGCGGGCGCGCGGTCACGCGC
>JAEYTV010000603.1 GCA_023433855.1 Pseudomonadota bacterium
TTCCCGACCATTCTGCTGATCGCCACGATGGTGCGGCTGTCGCTTAATATTGCGACCACGCGCGTCATCCTTTCCCATGGCCATGAGGGTCATGGTGCGGCGGGCAATGTCATCCAGGGCTTCTCGGGCCTCGTCATGTCGGGCGATTTCGTGATCGGCGTCATCGTCTTCATGATCCTGATCACCGTGAACTTCATCGTCATCACCAAGGGCGCCACGCGTATTGCTGAAGTCGGCGCCCGGTTTACGCTCGATGCAATTCCCGGCAAGCAGATGTCGATCGACGCCGATCTGTCTGCAGGCATCATCGATGAGAAGGAAGCCCAGCGCCGCCGCACGGAACTGGAGCAGGAGAGCTCCTTCTTCGGGGCGATGGACGGTGCTTCGAAATTCGTGCGCGGCGATGCGATCGCGGGCCTGATCATCACGGCCATCAACATCTTTGGCGGGATTATCATCGGCTATTTCCGCCACGGCATGGAGATTGGCGAGGCGGCGGATGTCTTCGTCAAGCTTTCGGTCGGTGATGGCATCGTCTCGCAGATCCCGGCCCTGATCGTGTCCCTTGCCGCCGGCCTTCTCGTCACCCGTGGCGGAACCGCGGGTTCAACCGACAAGGCAGTGGTCGATCAACTCGCGGGGTATCCACGGGCACTTTTCATGTCCGCGGGTCTTATGGGGTTGCTCGCGGTCATTCCCGGTCTGCCGTTCCTGCCATTCGTGGCTCTCGGTGGGCTGATGGGCTTCGGTGCCTGGCTCGTTCCACGGCGGGTGGCGGCAGAGACCAAGGCACGTCGCGAAGACGAGGAAAAGAAGGTCGTCCAGTCCAAGGAAGCGGAAAAGGATTCCGTGAAGTCGGTCTTGAAGACAGCGGAGATCGAGCTGGCGCTGGGCAAGCAGGTTTCCACGCGGCTGCTCGGCCAGCATCAGGAGCTTGCCTTCCGGGTCGGGAAGATGCGCAAGAAGTTCGCCACGCAATACGGGTTCGTCGTTCCGGAAATCAAAGTGTCGGACGATATCGCGATCCAGGAGAAGTCCTACCAGATCCGTATTCACGGCACGACCATCGCGTCCAACAATCTCCGGGTGGGAGATGTCCTGGTGGTTACCGGGTCAGGCCGCAAGCCCAGCATCCCCGGAGACGAGATACGCGAGCCCGCCTTCGGCATGCCGGCAGTGTCCATCCTCGAGACGTTCGCGGAGGACCTGAAGCGCGAGGGCTTCCACCCGATAGACAACGTATCGGTCGTGCTTACCCATTTGTCCGAAGTCATCCGCAACAATCTGCCCCAGTTGCTGTCCTACAAGGATGTGAAGATCCTGATCGATCGGCTGGATCCTGAATACAAGAAGCTGGCGGACGAGATCTGCTCTTCTCACATGTCCTATTCGGGTCTGCAGGCGGTCCTCAAGCTATTGTTGGCCGAGCGCGTCTCGATCCGGAACCTGCATCTCATCCTGGAAGCGGTGGCGGAACTTGCTCCGCATGTCCGCAAGACAGAACAGATCGTCGAGCATGTCCGCGTCCGCATGTCGCAACAACTGTGCGGCGATCTGGCAGACAACGGCGTCCTGCGGGTTCTTCGGCTCGGCAACAAGTGGGACATGCTCTTCCACCAGGCGCTGAAGCGGGACAACAAAGGTGAGGTTGTCGAATTCGACATCGATCCACGCACGCTCGAGGAGTTCAGTGAGCAGGCGACCAAGGTCATTCGTGAGTTCATGGATCGCGGCCTGCCTTTCGTTCTCGTAACCTCGCCCGAGACGCGCTCCTATGTCCGCATGATCGTCGAGCGACTGTTTGCGACTCTCCCGGTTCTCTCTCATGTGGAGCTCGCCAAGGGGCTGGAGATCAAAATTCTCGGTGCAATCTCCTGAAGAAGAGGACCGACGGAATTCCCATCGGCTTGTCCACGCCCTAGACTGTCCGCAAAGGACGATTCTCACATGATCACTGACCCGCAGGGCACGATCCTCGCGCTCTTTCTCGCCTTCTGCCGCATAGGCGCCTGCGTGATGGTCCTTCCGGGTTTCGGCAGCGCCCGGGTACCCCCGCAGATCAGGCTTTTTGCCGCCATTGCCCTCTCGATGGCGGTCCTGCCTGTGCTCTGGGATAGCATCTATCCCAAGGCGTCATCGCCAACCGGGACTTTTGTCGGACTGATCTTCACCGAGGCTGCGGTCGGCATCGTGTACGGGCTGATAGCGCGGCTATATACGCTCGGCATGCAGTTCGCCGGCGCCATCTTGACGATGGGGATAGGACTGACCGCGCCGGGCGGACACGATATCATCGAGGACGCCAACGAAAACCAGTTGACGAGCCTTCTGACGTTCAGCGGTCTGCTGCTTCTTTTCATGATGGATTTTCATCACATTGTCTTTCGCGCGCTGATCGATTCCTACGCTGCAACTCCGGTGGGAGCCGTGCTCGATGCCCAGAAAATGCTGATCACCCTGACGGACACGCTGCGCGCATCGACGATGATCATGCTACGGCTGGCGAGCCCCTTTCTGATCTATGGTCTGATGTTCAACGTCGCGATCGGGTTTATCAACAAGCTCGCACCACAGATCCCCGTCTACTTCATTTCGACGCCCTTCCTTCTCACCGGCGGTCTTTTCCTTCTTTATCTATCGATCGCGGCGCTCATTCGCATCTATGCTGACGGTTTCGCCACTGTGTTCACGTCGTTCTAGAGGTAACCATGACAGGTTCTGGCAAGAGGTCGGATAAGCTGAAACGTCTGGTGGCGGTCCAAAGGCATATGGAGAACATGGCCGAACATGAACTGGCCGCGACGACTCGTCACCGCGCCGAAGTCAGCCAATCCATGGAGAACGTGGTCGAGGCGATCGGATCGATGGATCCGGTTCACCGGCAATTTGCCCGCCATTATGCCGAACGCTTCGGGCGCCTCACCACAAAGGAGCGGCAGCTGGCCGGTGTCCAGCAGTTGCAGGAAATGAAAGTACTCAAGGAGCGTACGAAAGCCGATCGTCTGGAGGAAAGCATGAAGGAAGCCCGCGATCATGAGGATCGAGAAGCGGCGGATAGTTCGATTTATGAACTGATCGAGATGACCCTTGCAGCCGAGATGATCAAGTAGGCGTCGCCAGCCTCCAGCAAGCTTCGACGGCCATAGTCCCATCACCGCAGATCACTCGGCCGAGTCGACATCGGGCGAGATGCCCACGGTTTTCAGGCTCGCGCCCTGGGCCGCAGGGATAGGCGAAGCATCTAGGAAAGGTATTGAAGTGGCGATTTCACCTCCGAGCGATCTGGTTCTGGATGTCGTCCGGGCCGCTGACCCCAACTCTGTTCAAGAGGCTCAGGCAAAGCTGAGGGCAAACAAGGCTGCGTTCGCCGCCACTAGTCTTGCTGACGCCGGCAAGGGCTTCGGAGCTGCCATGAGCACCATCGACACCCCGGCTACAAATGCAGGTCTCGCCAATCCGGCCAGCTCGCCGAAGGTTGAGGCTATGCCAGACGAATACCGAAAGTTCGAAGCGTCCATATTGCAGACCTTCGTCAATTCCATGCTGCCTAACGAAACCGAGGAAGTTTACGGAAAAGGTTCGGCGGGCGAGTTCTGGAAAAGCATGATGGCCGAGAAGATCGCCGAAGAGATGTCCCAGAAGGGTGGCATCGGCATCGCCGAGCAGATGTATTCGCAGGCACTTGCTCGGGCCGAACGTCACGGCGTCGTCAACGTCACAACCGACGAGAACGAACGCAGCCGGGCTCTCAGCATGATCACCGATTTCGAACGTCAGGTCCTTGGTTTCGACAAGGCAAATGAGGCCTGAAATGACACAGACTGGGACAGAGAACATGGAAGT
>JAEYTV010000630.1 GCA_023433855.1 Pseudomonadota bacterium
GCCCGCCTCATGCTCCTTCAGGATGCCAATGATCTGCTCGTCTGTGAAACGGCTGCGCTTCATTCTCTGGTCCTCTCAATGGGCCAGAGCTTACTTCAAATCGGATTAGCTCAGCGGGGCAAGGTCATGTCGTCTTCTGTATGACAGGTTGACGAGCAGGGAAAGTTAGACTGCAGGTAAGCACTAGCTTATCGCCCCAGAGAGAGAGAGGATATCGATCGAAAGTCCTGCCGAAGGGGAGGGCCCCCGTGCGGAGACAAGGGACCTATCCCACACAACCTGTGGTTTTATAGTAGCTGCAGGTAGGGCCCGAAAGTGCGCCGCGATTATTGGTACGGCTGAACATCGTCAGTTGCCGCAACAAGGGCAATCAGCGCATTACGGTCTCGAGCACAGAATCCATCGCTTCGCCAAAATCTGCTTCGGCCCTTTTCGGCTTCTGCGCGGGGGTGATTGATCTGGTGAAGATGGGCGAGGAAAATGAGCTGGTGAGTTGATCCTACCGTTCTCATCTTTCTCCAGTGATTGAGTGGGATCAATTGATCGCTTCGGCGTAACTGGTAATCTGAGTGCCGCAGGCATTCTTGCGAGGTATGGCTAATGCATCGGGTTCAACGGCCACGCTCACAACCTCCCTGGCACGTCGACGATATGAGATTGCCCCCGTCTTTCACAGGGAAGAACGCAATCCTCACAATCTGCTTCGCCGGAATGCTGACCGCGGCCGCACATACCGCAAGGTCTCAAGAGGCGGATGATCAGACGGTCATCTACAGCGAGGATGGCATGGAAATCCGATGGCACCTTCAGGCAGGCCTCAACGCCGTGAGTGAACGCAACCTCTTCTGGAATTTCTCCGATACCGTGGCGCCCGGCGCCGGCTTTGATCCCGATGCCGACTGGCTGGAGAGCTACCTGAAGGGAGGCTTCAGCTTTCGCCAGTCGTTCGACAACGGATCGATCCTGTATGGCAAGCTCACCGGGGTGTCATCCTATACGGCTGGGACCGACGCATTTGATGCCAGCGACACGGGCAGAACGACGCTCGAGGAGGGATACCTAGGCTTCCGCACGGCCGACGCCGACGATCCGGCGCTGGATGTATCGCTTGGACCGCGGGAGTTGGTTCTCGGCACCGGCATGCTGATCGCCAACGGCGGCGCCAGCGGTTTCGAGCGGGGCGCGCTGAAGTTCGGCCCACGCAAGGCTTGGCACCAGGCAGCCATCATGCGTGTCTCAGGCGAGGGGCTCAAGGCCACCCAGTTCTACATAGATCCGAACGAACTTCCATCCTCCGATGGCAAGAACAAACTTGCCGGATTGGATGTCCGTTATGATTCCGCCGACGGCGGCTATCTCGGGATCACCTACATCAACGTTCTTGAGTCCAACTCTCCGTATCCCAAGGCTGCGCCGGGAGGAGTTGGCGCACCCACGATCATCGAGGGAGGAAGAGACGGGACGAACGCACTCAACCTCTACGCCAGATCTGACCCCTTCCAAGGCCTCCTCGAAAACTGGTTCTTCACCACCGACGTGGCCTATGAGTGGAATGACCGCATCGACATGCAAGCTTGGGCCGGGCGCGTCCAGGTTGGCTATGCGTTCGCCGATCTTGCCTGGGCTCCGACCCTTACCTATTCCTTCCAGACATTCTCCGGCGATAATCCGAACACCTCACGTCTGGAGCGCTTTGACCCCCTGTACTACGAGGGATCACCAGGTGCCTGGGCGACAGGGTCGAAATCCTCCATGGTCTTCATCAATTCGAACGTGCAGGCCCATGAGTTGGCCTTGCGTGTCAAGCCAACACAACGCGACACACTCACGCTCCGGTACTCCCATCTTCGTGCGAACGAACTCAACAGCCCGCTTCAGTTCGGCCAGGCGACGCGCGTGGAAACAAGCGGCGGGACAACGAACCTGATCACGGGCGTGACGGACGCTGACCTCGGCGATGATCTCTTCCTGGAATACAACAGGACCATCAACCGAAACACCTTCCTTACCGCCGGCATAAGCGCGTCCTTTCCCGGAAAGGGCATCAGGGACGTCATCGGCGGGGATGCGCCCGTCTGGCTAGGAGGCTTCGTCAATGTCGTCGTCAATTTCTAGGCTCATCACTCTTGTATTGGGGATTGCAATGGCTGCAGCAACCACATCGAATTCAACCGCCCAGACCGCAGTCCTGTCGGCCGCGGAATCCGACCCACGCGTGATGGGATGGATGCAGGGCTTCCCGCCTCCGCCTGACAAGATCATTACGCAGCCGGAATCGGTGTACTTCAGCTTTCCCCGCTTGCGCTGGACTGTATGCCATATCCGGGAGCTTCTCCCCACAATCGAGATCAGCCGTGGGATCGGCGCTCCGGTCCCGCTGAACTACGTCAACGTGCTGGAATTCGCCAACCTGCGCGCCTCGATCGACGCGCTGACCTTCACTGCGATCGGGGCCGATAAAGAGATGACGTGGCGGGAATCCCTGGATGCCAACTATACCGACGGCATGCTCATCCTGCACGAGGACCGGGTGGTCTACGAGCGATACTTCGGCTGCCTCACCGATGCCGGAAAACATGCGGCGATGTCGATGACGAAGTCGCTGACCGGGCTGCTGGCGCAAATCCTCGTTGCGGAGGGACGCCTCGATGAGAACGCGCTCGTATCGCACATCATCCCGGAAATAGGGGACAGCGCCTTCGCCAACGCGACAGTTCGCCAGGTAATGGACATGACGACAGGCCTTCAATACTCCGAGGAATATGCCAACCCGAACGCGGATATCTGGAAGTATTCCGCGGCAGCTAGCCCTCTTCCCAAGCCCAAGGACTATGATGGACCCGACGGCTACTGGGAGTACCTGCAGCAGGTAAAGCCCGAGGGGAAGCATGGAGAGGGCTTTCACTACAAGACGGTCAATGCCGACATGCTCGGCTGGATCGTGGCCCGGGTGGCCGAACAGAGCGTCAGCGCCCTGGCGTCGGAGCGTCTATGGAAGCCGATGGGTGCGGATCAGGACGCCTACATGACGGTGGACGGGAAGGGCGTTCCCTATGCGGGTGGGGGCCTCAGCGCGGGTCTGCGCGATCTCGGCCGCCTTGGACTTCTCATTCTCAACGAGGGGGTAATCAACGGCAAGAGGTTGTTCCCCGCGGAGGTGGTCCAAAGGATACGGGCAGGGGGAGATCCCTCGAAGTTCGGGACCGCCTATCCCGCCCTGACGGGTGGCAGCTATACCAGCCTGTGGTGGGTCTATCCCGGCGAGGATCAGGTGATTGCCGCGCGAGGGGTTCACGGCCAGACGATCTACGTGGATTTCACCGCGCGAATGGTGATTGTCAGGTTTGCGTCCTTCCCGCGGTCGGAAAACCCCCTCATTGACCCAACGTCGATCCCGGCGTTCCGCGCCGTTGCCGACTACCTGAAGTCAAACCGCCGGCAGCCTGAGTGAGAAGGCCGCGGCCCGACCCCTGGTGCCAGACAACGCTCTTTTGGAAGCACGAACCCTGTTCAGCCACCGATGAAGCTATGAGGTGTGACGGGCTGTCAATCGAGCTCCTGCACGCCGCCGCCTGATACCGTGAGGATCTGGCCGCTTATCCATGACGCGGCGGCCGAACAGAGAAAGAGTGCTGCGTAAGCAATATCGTCCGGTTGGCCCAGCCGACCGAGCGGCGTGTGCTTCAGCATCGCCTTTTCGCGTTCCGGTGTCAGAACGGAGGCCAGGGCTGCGGTCTTGATGGCGCCGGGCGCAATGGCATTCACCCTTACCCCCATGTTACCGAGGTCGAAGGCAATATTTCGGGTCAGATGATTGAGCGCCGCCTTCGAGGAACTGTAGGATGCCATGCGCACGTTCCTGTTTTCACCAGCCATGGAAGAGATGTTGAGGACCGCCCCGTTCTCCGCTTCGGCGAGATGAGTGGAAGCGAGCTGCGTCAGGCGGAATATGGAGAACACATTGAGTTCATATGCACGCCTGAAGTCGCTCATCGGCATATCGAAAGGTTTGGGTCCACCACCGCCGGCGTTGTTCACGAGGGTGGTCAGCTTGCCGAAGTTATCGAGGGCGGCCTTTACCAAGGCCTGCAGGTCGCTGTCCTCCATGACATTGCAAGCGACGCTGACGGCATTTCCACCGCCTTGCCGGATTTCCGCCGCGACCTGCTCTGCGGCCTCCGGCCTCAGATCGCTGACGACCACGCTGGCGCCGGCTTCTGCGAACAGACAGCCGATGGCTTTGCCAATACCAGCACCGGCACCGGTGACGACCGCCACCTGACCGTCCAGACGAAGCTTCGTGACATCAAACATTGTCCTACCCCTCAAGCTGTGGGCATGAATCGCCGCAGGCCGGAGTCCAAAGCAGTGGAGCCCCACGGCCGGTCGTGCGCCTGTTTCCTGTTTAGATCGTATTCTTCGTCGGGCCGCATTGCTCTTGGTCAATCGACTGCGCCCACTGAACTTCCCATCGGCGCGGCCTTCATATTGCTTGCAATCAATGCCGCAGACTCGTCGTGGAGTATCATTGCGCTTGTTGAAGCGCGGCTGTCCCGGTCGAGCGCTATGTGAAAGCGCGAAAGCCTATGAAGAACATCGTCCTTCCCGCTGCTGCAATTCTGCTGGTCGGCAGCGCATTCCCTATGACCGCCTCCGATGGACCCGTTGTCGCCCTCTCAAATCGAGGATTTCATTCTCGACATGGATGGAACCGTTGCGGCCGTGACGCCGGGGGGCAGGGGCTTCCTGGGGATCGAGGTCACGCATGTGCTCGTTAACTGGAAAACCCTGCCGTGTGGCACCAGAAGCCGATGGGCGAAAGCTATGCATGACGGCTCCCACGCTGGCCAAGGAAACACCTGAAGAAGCCCGCCTCCGTGGATCTTGACGCCGTAGGTCTCATTGATGATGGAGCTGGCTTGGCGCGTTACTCCAGGCGTCGGCTGCCCGGAGCTTGCTCTTAAATCCAAGTCTTGCGTCTCACAGATGTAGCCTCGCCCGGCGCTATCAGGTGGCAAGGATCTGCATACAAGACCCACGAACCATAAGGATCGCTTGTGCGACTTGTGAAATGAGCGAGGTCAATGCTTTTATAGCCAAGCTTGTAAAGGCGGCAAACGACACGGAGGCGGATAGCTCATTGCGGAAGCGTGATCTGCTAGAGCGCGCAGTCGTTATGATATCCGAACTTACAGAGGTGGCGGAACTTCCTCGAACCAGGAAAGCCAAGGAAGCCGTGGCCTACCTGCAGTCAGTCGAGATACAAGCCAGTCGCAAAGAAGCAAGTGACCGTGCCGTAAGAGAGGCGCTTCTGGTTGCTGCGGGGCTCATTCGCGAACTGTACATAATCTCCAAAGACTCTCGTCGCTAGGTCATTTTGCCTCAATCGCTCCCGCTATCGAAGGCTCCGGGTTGGAAATGCCGGAGCACCATAGGCGGGACAATGAAACAAAGACGCGTCGATTGCTGAGAAGAAATTTCGTGCTTAGTCCCGGACGCTTTTACCTCCAATGGTTGGAGCGGTTTTCACCCCGGAATGAGACTGCACGCTGTAAGGAGCGGTTTTTTCACTCTCTTCCGCTACGGCGACTGCTTGCAATCAATGTCTCGCACACATCTTTAAGTATCATTCCGGTCGCTGAAGCGCGGCCGTCCCGGTCGAGCCGCTGAAATAGAAGCGAGAAAGCTGATGAAGAAGATCGTCCTTACCGCCGCTGCAGTCCTGCTGGCTGGCAGCGCGTACGCTCAGACCGCCTCTGACGGACCTATCGTCGTACTCTCCG
>JAEYTV010000023.1 GCA_023433855.1 Pseudomonadota bacterium
AATGGCTTGCGGGCGAGGTTTGGTCCGACGCGGCGGATCTCGAAGAGAAAGCGAACAAGCTCTATGACCGTCTGGAGGCGCTTCAATGAACCGGCGCCCCATCCTCAAGGGCGGCCTTGCCCTCGCGGCCACCCGCCACACAGCAGTCGCCCCGGCGGACACTACGTCTGCAGTCACAGTAAGTATCGACGACTTCCTTTCCCGGGCGTCGGCAATGGAGAAGGCTCGATATCATGACAATGCCCTCGCCGAGGTCATGGGTGAGATGCACCCGGAAGCATCTTGGCGCAGCCACATCAATCATGAGCACAACTTCTGCCTGATTGTTGGCGACGAGCGGGAGGAACGCGCATGACGCGGGTGACCTCCGAACATATCGACCACGCTTACGACGCCTTCACGATGGTGCGCATCGCTGCTCAGGCGCTCTCTCACGGCAGGGTCGATGCCCAGCTAGCGGGCGACCTCTCCTGGATGCTGGGGAGCGTGAACAGGCGTATGGAGCCGATCCTCGGATTGCTTGAGCAGGCGGAAGCGGAAGGGGGCGATCCACGTGCGGAAGATCTGAAAGAACTGCGTGCGCAGGGATCTGCCAATGAGACTGTTTAGCGCAGTATTAGCTTGGTGGCCCCTCTGTGGCGCAAACTCGCTTGCGAAAGCTGGCGAGTTCTTCCTGGCGCACCGACAGCGGAGGATCGGCAATGACGAATCTCAACCTGAAGATCAAGAGCAGCCGATTCGCGCGGGGGTTCTTTTCAGCCCAATGAAGCAGGCAAAGGTGGACACACGGGTGGATAAATAAAATTAGAAAAAGCTAAAAGTAATATATATCCAATAACATAATTAAGAAGAATGGTGCCGCTTACGTGACTCGAACACGTGACCCCATCATTACGAATGATGTGCTCTACCGACTGAGCTAAAGCGGCACGGGCAGCGACCGGCTGGACCAGGCTGCGAGTGATGCGGCTGATACAGGCAAAGCAATGCCATTTCAAGCATGCTTTTTGCGTGCGTGCGATTTTCCCGCCGGCACAACCGCCGACGCTTCAAAGCGACAGCCTTGCCCGTGCCGCGAGATATTCGCTCTCCAGCCTGTCGACCAGTTCGGCGGTGGAAACGACAGCCTTCACCGCGCCGACGCCTTGGCCCGCGCCCCATATCTCCTTCCAGGCCTTGGGCCCGCTTACCGCCTGGTCGAAATCCATCTTGCTGAGGTCGGCAACGGGAAGTGTTGCCGGGTTCATGCCCATCGCCTCGATAGAACCCTTAAGGTAGTTGCCGTGCACGCCGGTAAAGTAGTTCGAGTAGACGATATCGGCCGCCGTCGAGTTGACGATCATCTGCTTGTATTCGTCAACTGCGCGCGCTTCGAGAGTGGCGATGAAGGGGGTGCCTATATACGCCATGTCCGCACCAGCCGCCTGAGCGGCTAGAATTCCGCCGCCGGTGGCGATTGCTCCTGCAAGAAGCAGCGGACCGTCGAACCACTCGCGGATCTCCTGCACCAGCGCAAAGGGCGAAAGCGTGCCGGCGTGCCCTCCCGCGCCGGCGGCGACGGCGATCAGTCCGTCGGCTCCTTTGCGGATGGCCGAATTGGCGTGCCGATTGTTGATCACGTCGTGCAGCACGATCCCGCCATAGGAATGTACCGCCGCATTCACCTCCGGTACCGCACCGAGCGAGGATATGACGATGGGTACCTTGTATTTGACACACATCATCAGGTCATGCTCGAGCCGCTTGTTGGAGGTATGGACGATCTGGTTGACCGCGAAGGGCGCCGCCGGATTGTGCGGATGTGCGGCATTGTGGCTTTCCAACTCCTCCGTGAGCATTGCCAGCCACTCGTCCAACTGGCTCTCCGGGCGGGCATTGAGTGCCGGAAAGGCCCCGATCACGCCCGCCTTGCATTGTGCCAGCGTCAGCGCGGGATGAGAGATGATGAACATCGGCGAAGCGATGACCGGGAGGCGGAGCCGGTCCTTCAGAATGGCTGGAAGCATGACAGTAAATCCTCCCGACTTACGTTTACGCACACGTAAACAGCTCCTAGCAGATACTGGAGCGAACGGAAAGAAGGGTCGGAGCGTTGGAACTGGGAACAGGCGTAGCGCGCCGTCAGGATAATGCCACTTTGTCTTATCAGGACGTTGGGCTGGCGGCTGACCCTTGCAGTTCCTGAGGTTAGAGGTTACCGAAAGCTAAAGCCTCCCCATGGGGAAAAGCAGGAAAAGGACCGGCAGTGAGCGGTTTGGAAACGGCCATCAGGAACGCTCTGGATCGCGCGGACCGGACGGACAGCGAGACAAGGGCGCGCATCTACCAGTCCGCGCGCCAGGCGTTGGAGGCCGGCCTTCGCAAGCAGGGGATCTCCGACAGGCTGATCATCATGCAGCAGCATGAATTGCTGGAGCGGAAGATCCATGAGATTGAAATGGACGAACTCCGACGTCTGTCGGAGGCCGATCCGGCGCCTAGCGACATGCAGACGCCCCGCGTCTCCCCTTCCGTCGACCCTAACCGGCGTATTCCCGTCAACCCGCCAGTTGCGCCGGCGCCCCCTGTGGATGAGCCGAACGCCAATCTTGACGCCCATACGCCCGCTCATGAGCCCGCACCGGCAGTCGCCGTAGTGGCTCCGAGGGCGCAGATCGCCGAACCATCCTCCCGCTCGGAGGAATGGGGACGGCTGGATACGGCCCGGCCGGAGCGCCTGGAAGCGGGCGCCTCGGCGGCACCGGTCCCTGATCCCTCGAGCTTCGACAAAAGAACAAAACCTGTCGCGAGCACCACGTTCGATGCTCCGCCGGACAGGATTGCGAAGCCGCGCCGGCGACGCGGCTTTCTTTCTCATCTCATTACCTGGCTGATCACGCTGGCGGTAGTTGCTGGCCTGTGCTGGGGTTTCTATCGATCGGGAATGGTGCAAGGCGTCATCGAGGAAGCCATGCGAGCGGCCGATCGTGCAACATCCCTGGCGCGAAGCAGCGGGCAAGGGCCGGCGGCATTCGATCCCCGCAGCGGATTCTCTGAAGATTGGATCGAGATTTTCGGTCCGTCCGACATCGCCGCGTTGAAGCCCGGTGGGCAGGCTCAGGTTGCGGCAGTGGCTGGATCTGAGGGTGAGGCGGCTCGTATCGTTTCTTCGGCGTCCGGCGAAGAGGGCGACGTCGCGATCGAGGTCCCGCCCGAAGTACTGCGTGAAATGGCGGGCAGGAGCTCGACGATAGCACTTACGCTCCAATCGGGGCAGGATCGTTCGGCCCAGTTGTCGGTGCGCTGTGATTTCGGCAGCCTCGGCAATTGCAGCCGTCACCGCTTCACGGCGACGCAGGAAAAGCAGGATGCGCTCTTCCGGGTCGCATTCGAACGGTCTCTGGCACCGAACCGGCCGGGGCGGCTAATTCTCAATAGCGGTCTGGGAGAGACAGGCCAGCCGGTCTTGCTCTATTCCGTCCGTATCCTGCCTGGGCAGTAGACGCGATTACTCCAGGAAGCCCGGCCCTGAACCGACGATCTTCTCGTCGATCTCGCCGATGGCGTCGTCATCTTTCCCCCGATAGTCGAGCGGTTTCAGGATTCGACGGATGACATTGATGCGAGCCCGGCGCTTGTCGTTGGCCAGCACGACCGTCCACGGGGTTTCCGCCTTGTGTGTGGCTGCGAGCATCGCGTCGCGCTTTTCCGTGTAGTCGTCCCACCGGGCCAGAGCTTCGATGTCCATGGAAGAGAGCTTCCAGATCTTGAGAGGATCGTGCCGGCGATCGTGGAATCGCTTGAGCTGCATCTCGCGCCCCACATCCAGCCAGAATTTGTGGAAGATAATCCCTTCATCGAATATCGCGTCCTCGAAGCGGGGCACCGCACCGAGGAAATCCCGATACTGTTTCTCCGTGCAGAACCCCATGACGGGCTCGACGACAGCGCGATTGTACCAGGAACGATCGAAAAGAACGATTTCGCCGGATGTTGGAAAGTGCCCGACATAACGTTGAAAATACCACCGGCCTGCCTCCGTCGGGGTCGGCTTGGTTAGGGCCACGACCCGAGCGGATCGTGGATTGAGGTAGGCGTGGATGGTAAAGATCGTGCCGCCTTTGCCGGCAGCGTCCCGGCCCTCGAATACGGCGAGGAGCCGTTTGCCGGTATCCTTCAGCCAGAACTGCAGCTTGACGAGCTCGATCTGCAGCTTTTTCAACTGCTTTTCATATTTGTCCTTGTCCATCTTGTCGTCATAGGGATAGCCGCCGGAAGCAAGGGCATTCTCCTGCACCCAGTGAGGCAAGTCCGGGTCGTCTATGTCGAACCGCCGGAGGCGGCCATCTATTTCCAGATCAACCGACCGGTCCGCGCTGTCATCATTCATCGCAAGGCGCCTCCTTTTTCTTCATGCGATCAGTGTAGTGCGCCGGAGCGTTTCGGCCAGCGGCCATAGTTTTTGTCTCCGGCGGATGGTGAGATGTATATCTGTCATGCAAGACGTATATGAGCGCCTGTTCAACATGAGCGACGGCGGACAGGATGGCGAGGGTGGCGGTGAAGAGTTGGCGACAGGCTCTGGGTTTAGTGGCCATCCGGGTGCGTCAGGAGTGGCTCCTGCTTTCAGTTGCCGCGCTACTCGGCTGCCTGGCAATCGTCGCCGGAATCGGCTGGCGCGCTGTTACGGTGGGCTGGTCGATACTGGCGCTTGTGATTGTGGTCCGCGAGCCGATTTCCCTGCCGGATGGCGACCCCGCCGCCGCGCAGGATAACGAGTCTGCGCCGGATCCGCTGCCGCAGGTGGAGGCCGCGCTCGAGGCGCTTGATATCCCTGCCTTCGTGCTCGGGGCTGATGCCACGGTTCTCTTTCAGAACAAGGCGGCCGAGAAGACCTTTGACGCCGTTCCAGTAGGCTCGCATCTCTCGGCGAGGCTGCGTTCCCCCGGAATACTCGACATGGTACGGGAAACGATCGCCACCGGCATCCCCAACCAGATCGAGCATTCGGAACGGCTGCCTTCCGAGCGCGTCTACATCCTGCGCATCGCGCCGATTGATCCTGGAACGACCTCGAGCGCCATGAGACTATATGTCCTATCTTTCCGTGATATCTCCGAGCTGCGGCGGATCGACCGGATGCGCTCGGATTTCGTTGCAAATGCCAGCCATGAACTGCGCACCCCCTTGGCGTCGCTCAGAGGATTCATTGAAACGTTGTTGGGGCCCGCCCGGGCGGATCCGGCCGCTCAGGAGCGATTTCTGGCAATCATGTTCGACCAGGCGAAGCGGATGAGCCGCCTCGTGGATGACCTGATGTCTCTGTCCAGGCTCGAACTGAAGTCCCATATTGCGCCCGACCAGACAGTCGACCTGAAACCTCTTCTCGGTCATGTCCGGGATACACTCCTGCCGTTGGCCGAGGATCTCGGTGTCGAAATCCGTACCCACCTGCCGCAGGGCAAGGTCGAGGTGCTGGGCGATCACGACGAACTTGTTCAGGTTTTCGAAAATCTGATCGAGAACGCGTGCAAATATGGTCAGGACGGTGAGTTCGTGGACGTGTACCTCAAGAATGAACCGTCTGGTCCGGTGGT
>JAEYTV010000024.1 GCA_023433855.1 Pseudomonadota bacterium
CGCGCGGCCGCCCTGGCCGAGGCAGGCGTGAAAGCTGCCGCGACTCCGCTGGAGTCTGCTTACCTGCTGGTCAAGGCCATGGAGCTTGCCGCAGACATCGCCTCCCACATCAAGAACGACGTCCTGAGCGATCTCTATGCGGGGAGCGCAGTCCTCAACGGGGCGTTCTTCGGGGTTTTGGCCACCGCCGACATAAACCTGAAGCCAGGCCGGGTGGCCGCAGCCAGGGCACCTCTGGAGGAACAGCGGGAAGACGTTCTACATCGCCGGTCCATTGCGGCTGACAGTCTTGCGAAAAGTGCCAGGGAGGCAGGCTTTACCCTCCGATGACGCCTCTGCCCGCGCCGCGCCGATCAAACATTGTCAAATCGGCACGGAGCCCTCCTAATTTAAGCATTGCTTAATATAAACGCTTCACTCTTCGCTAATGAAGAAAGCGACGCTCCGCATCACACGGTTGTTTGCATTTCTCTCCCTGGGTCTTGCAAGCGCGGGCCAGGTAGCCGCGGAATACAAGCCGCCCTGGAAGGACCCTGCCGCACCTCTGGTCGTCGATGCCTATGAACTCAATATCGTTGACTGGCAGAAACTGTTGACCGACAAGCGCATCGCCGGCTTCATCCATAAGGCATCGGACGGCCTTCCGGAAAGCTATACCTGTACAGGCAAACATGGTGGTGACACGGTAGCGCATTGCCGCACGATGTGGCGCAAATATGCAGTGAGCAAGGAGCTCTTCCAGACACGCAGGCTGATCGCCCGCGGCGCCGGACTGCTCTGGGGTGCCTACCACCTCGCCCGGCCAGGCAACCCGATCGATCAGGCAAACCATTTCCTGGACTATGCTGATCCGGACGAACAGGAACTGATGGTTCTCGATATCGAAGATCTCGGCGACAAGTTCATGTCGCTGGAGGATGCCGAAATCTTCGTACGCCACATCAAGTACCGGACCGGCCGCTACCCGATCCTCTACACGAACCACACCGTGACCCGCTACATTGCCGCGCACCGCGACACGTACGGCCTGCTGTCGCGACTGCCCATCTGGTATGCACGCTATAAACCCGACATATCCGGGGTCTTTCCCATGGGGAGCTGGCAGAAATACTTTCTGTGGCAATTCTCGTCCGCCAGCAATTGTTCCAAGCGACGCTGCCCCTATCGCGTGCCGGGGACCGCGACCGATATCGACGTCAATGTCGCCGGGATGGCTAAGGAGGAACTGAAACGGCTGTGGAGTTCGGGGGAACTGCTGCCCCCCGCCCGCGAAGATCCCGCACTCGTTGCCGAGGCCACGGCGATTTACCGGCCGTTCTGAAAGATGCAGATTCATCATGCCGAGCGGGCTTGAAAGGCCGTTCCGAAATGACTAGGTGCGACGCCGACACAAATTCGGGAGCACGTATGTCTCATTTTTTCGAAACGACTTTCGGGCCGCCCGAGCTTGAAATCCTCGAAGCGGCATTGGACCAGTGGCGGGTCCAGCGGCAGGTGGCAAAAGACTCCCCGGAGGCGGCGCTCGCCGCCGAAGTCTTCATCAACCTGTTTCGCGAGGGCAACAGAACGTTGCCCGAGCTTCAGGAGGCAGCCTCCCGCCACAAATGGTTGAGTGAAGGATTGCCATCGCCCGAAGCCCAGCTTCGCGCCTCTCACTGATTGCCGGGCAGCGCCTGCGGGTTGGCCGGCGCCGCCGGCTGGTTTTCCTCGGTCGCGCCGCGGTCTGGCGGGACAGATGGAGCGGTTTCAGGGGTGGCGGTGACGAAATAGCCGATCCCCAAGCCCAGTAGAACGACGATAAAGGCGCCGACAATCGGGCCAAGAGCTTTCTTGTTTGTCATGCGGATACTCCGGTATCGATGAACCGACCACGGCTAGCGCGAGGTGAGTTGCTGGACATGCTGGAGATGCTCGCGCAGGTCCGGCAGGATCTCCGCCGCAGCCTGTTTCACCCTCCCCTCCGGGCCACCGGCGACATAGGCTTCGAAAAGGGCAACCGCTTGTTCATGGGCCGTCAGCTGCGTCGATAGATAGGCCTGATCGAGGTTGGCTGGTTCGCTCTGTTCAAGCGCGACGAGTTTGTTCTTGTGCTCTTCGTCAAGCTCGGCGGGAAGCGCGATACCGTCTGCTTCCGCCGCCGTTTCCAGCTGGCCAGCCGCCCTGCCATGGTCGGCAAGCATCTGCTCGGCAAAGTCGCGCGCCTCCTGCGCCTTCCCGTTTCGGAGTTCGATTCGGGCTGCCTCGATCTCGAAGAGATTGGCGACGGCTGCCTTTCTGGCGAAATCGGCGGCTGTTTTTTCGGCTGCGGCATCCAGGCCAAAAGCCGCCGATGCTCCAACTATAAAGACACAGAAATATGCGCAGAATCTCACGTGAACCTCGCTGGTTGATGTCGACGGCGACGAATTGATCCCGAAGGCCACCCACGGCCCCCACGAGCATCATCGCTGGCCTAACGGGACAACCACCCGCAGGTTCCACGATCAAACGGCGTCACGAGCGGCTGCGCGTCAGGCGCCCGGCAGACCTTCCTCCATGGGCCTGGCGCCAGGGACAGGGCCAGGGACCATCGGCATTTTTCCGGAACAAACAGGCGAAGGGGAGGTTGGGAGAGTGACACAAAAGTAGGAGGGGCTATGCACAGCGACCGTGAAATACGTCTCCGGGCGGAGATCGTGGCTCTCATCCCGGCCCTCACCAGCTTCGCACGTCGCTTTGAGCGTAGCCCGCAGAACGCCGAGGATGTTGTGCAGGAGACACTCGCCAGGGCCTTGGGCAACCTCGACAAGTTCCAGGAGGGCACAAGGCTGAAGTCCTGGCTCTTCACCATCCTGCGCAACACGTTCTGCACCAAATACGGTCTTGCCAAGCGCGAGCCGGTTGGAATCGAGGACTGCGCATCGCTCCAGCCTTGCATCGATGCACCACAGGAATGGGCTTTGCGGAGCGCTGACTTCAGCATCGCCGTCAAGGCGCTTCCGGCTCATTACCGGCAGGCACTCGATGTCGTGTTGCTACAGGGGCACAGTTACGATGCCGCTGCAGCCCTATTCGGTTGCCCGGTCGGCACGGTGAAGAGCAGGGTGAACAGGGCGCGCTCGATGGTCCTCGCGCGACTTGACGGCCTGTCCGCCTGAGGCGATGCGAGCGGTACTGACCGGCGGGCCGGTGCGCCAGGATCAGCCAGATGTACGAGGTTCGTCCGCGATAGCCGGCGGACGATCTGTGGCTGCAAGCTCAGGCTTCCGCTGCCGGCTTCCAGAAGGGCAGGTATCGCGTGCTCTCGTGATGCTCCCGGTATATCCGCACAAAGCTGCGAACTCCTTCGGGGGCAAAGACCGTTTCAACCTCGCCCAGTCCGCCCGAAAGTGCTGCGGGGATCAACTTGCTGCCGAACCCGTGCCGCTGCGGTTTCCTGACCGGAGGCCCGTTGTTTTCGACCCATCTGATCTCCACGAACTGCGGCAGTTCCTCCCACTCGACATTGACCATGCCATCCTGAACCGACAGCGCGCCATATTTCGCAGCGTTGGTGGCAAGCTCATGGATGATCAGGCCCACTCTCGGAGCAATGCTTTCCGGCAACTCCACGCTGGGCCCACACAACCGAAAACGTTCGGGGCCATAGGCGGACAGGAGGACACGGAGCAAGGCTTCGAAATCGGGTGGTGCGCCCTGGCTGCCGGAGGAGATCCGATGCGATTGGGACAGAGCGACAAGGCGACCCTCGAAGGCCGACAGGAAATCTGCCTGATCGGGGCAACTGCGCCATGTCAGATGTGCGATCGACTGGACGAGCTGGATGATATTGGAAACGCGGTGGCGCATCTCGCGCGCCATGATCTCGGCTTCGTTTTCGGCCTTGCGCAGAGCTTGCATGGCGTCCTGAAGAGCCACCACGACCGAAATCATCATTGCGCTGCAGATAACGAAGGTGATCGTGGCGGCCCACGGCAAGGAGGACGCCGCAGGCAGGCCCGAGCCGCTCATGGCGAAAGCCGCCGCCCCCACCACGACAACGACGCCTGCCCAGCCGCCGCCCCAGACTGACGAGATCACCACCAGGGGATAGAACGTCAGAAAGAGCGCCCCCGAAACCCAGGGAGAGAGAATCGTCCGGAGCAGCAGGCCGCCAACGAGACAAGCGAGTGCGATCGCAAGAGCTTTTGGCAGTGTCGGGGTGTCGGTCGGAAGGAAGCGCCTCCAGAAATAACTTCCCATCCAGGTTTGCGCGCGTGCCACGGAAGCCCCCTCCCCGATTGGGCTGTGGACCGGCTTCGGCCGGGTCCCCCAGCAAGTCTGTACCTGAGCATACTCTTAACTATCGGCTCGCGCATCCCCTGCTTTGCTGAATCACAAAGATCGTGTCGGCTCGGACTGGCTGTCGCCCGCAGCTGCCTCGCGCAGGCGCCCGGCGGGCATGCTTCTGGGCGTCTTATGGTCCCGGTCAAGGAGCCGGACGTTCGCTTCCCTCGTCGCGCTGTGCCGCGAAGCCCTGCAGCGCCTTGATCGATTCCCGGTATGTCCGCAGCCGTTGCAAGGTCGCGGCGCAGGGATGATCGGCGGAGTAATCCACACTCGCAAGCTCGGGAAAGCGTTGCTCCAGATCCCGCAGCAGGGACTTGTAGATCATCATCTGCTCACGGGCGTACCGGTCTTCAGCTGTCTGAGTCATGTCTGGTCCTTTCGTCCGGGAAATTTGTCGGGTCACGCGCCGAGCTGCATTGAGCAAGATCAAAGGCGCGAGGGAGCCCAGAACATCGCCGATACTGGACATGCCAGAGATAAACTTGGCGAGGACGAGATGACCAAGATGTTCCTGTGCCTGCACCGCCGGGAGGCAAGTAACTCATCTTTTAGTGTTACCTGATAGGACTTCAGCAACCGGAGGAGCAGGATGAAGGACTTTCTCAAGAGCAGGGCGGGGAAGCAATTGCTGCAGGTGGTTGCTGCGGGCATGTTGGTGTGGCTGATCTGCTTTCTTTTCAGCGACAGGCTCCTGGCCCTTGTCGAAGCCGTCACCGCCGGTCGCGGGCACGTCATCATCATCTCTCTGATCGTGGCCGGCCTTGCCAGCTTCTGCTATTCGGCGCTGCGCATCGTGGACATGCGCAACGAGATGGTGGGCCGCCGCAAGGCGCTCGATGAGGCAGACCGGATCGCCACCCACGACCATCTGACCAAACTTCCAAACCGCTACGCCTTCGATCGCCTGGTTCTCGCCGACATGGCAAGCGACACGGAGGAGGCTCCCCAGGAGACGGCGACTGTCTTTTCCGTGGACCTCGACGGCTTCAAGAAGGTGAACGACCTTCTGGGGCACCAGGGTGGTGACGTGCTGTTGAAGGAAGTCTCCCGCCGCATCTGCGCGCTGGCCGATTATGAAAGCGTCTTCCGTTTCGGAGGAGATGAATTCGTAGCGGTGGCGCGCAATCTCGCGCCCGAGAAGGAAGAGCTTTTCGCCCGTCTGCTTGTGCATTCGGTCTCAAGGCCGGTGCGGATCGGCAGCCTGTCCACGCAGGTTGGCGCGAGTGTGGGTTATGCGCGCCTGCCGGAGCATGGCAATTCACTGGAGGAGGTGCGCCATCGCTCGGACGTCGCCCTCTACGAGGCAAAGAGCCGGGGACGCAACCAGTATGCGCTATTTCAGCTCGACATGCAGGAAAAGGTCACGCAACGGGCCAAGCTCGAAGAAGAGCTTCGCCGGGCGATCGACGAAGGCAAGATCAAGCCCTTCTACCAGCCCCTCATCGACCTGCGCTCAGGTGAACTCTGCGGATTCGAGGCGCTTGCCCGCTGGCGGAACAACGAGGGCATCTACATTTCTCCCCAGCACTTCATTGCAGTTGCGGAGGAGACTGGTCTCATCACCGGGCTGTTCGAGCAGTTGCTGAGGCAAGCGTGCCAGGACGCCAGGACATGGCCGGAGCCGCTCGTGCTCTCCTTCAACATCTCCCCGGTGCAGATGGAAGATAGACTGCTGGCAAGCCGGGTGCTTGAGATTCTGCGCGACACCGGGCTGCCCTCCTCCCGCCTGGAGATAGAGATTACCGAAAACGCGCTTATCGGCGACCCGGACCTCGCCGCTTCCACGATCGAGCAGCTTCACGTCGCCGGCATCCAGGTCGCCCTCGACGATTTCGGCACCGGCTATTCGAGCCTTTCTCAATTGGCCCGGTTCAAGTTCGACAAGATCAAGATCGACAAGAGCTTCGTCGCCACCTGCACCAGCAACGACAAGAATGCCAAGATCATAGATGCCATTCTCGGGCTCAGTTGCAGCCTCAACCTCAAGACAACGGTCGAGGGCATCGAGGAGAATTCCCAGCTCGCCTATTTCCTGGGCCAGGGGTGCGACGTCGGCCAGGGCTACATTTTCGGAAAAGCGATGCCGCAGTCAGAAGTGGTCACCTTCGTCGAACACCGGGAGCGGGCGCTCCGCGCCTGATGTTCCGACCTTCCCCCGGATGGTTCCGCCGGACCCCTCCTCACGGATCTCGGCGATGAGGCGGGCGCGCGGCAGGCGCAGCCAGGAGCCTTCGGCAAGTCACGTAAAACCGGAACTTTCAGCGCGGCGCCGGGTTCGGCCTTGCACAGATTGCGGAGAACCGGATGATGAGACCCGAAGACGAACCCGGCCTTTCGCCGTCAGCCGACAGCCATTCCCAGAAGGTGCGCAAGGCCCGCGCCGGCCGGGGCCTCATCGTCTTCATCATCGGCATTGCGGTGCTGGCACTGCTTGTCTACATCACCATCGGCATCTATGCCGCCATCACCGCGACCTAGCTTGTCTCTCCGATGGCGCCTCCCGGAACCGGAACTCCCGCCGCAACGTTGTCGAAGGCAGTGTTTATCCAGGGAGCAGACATGCCGAACGACAAAGATGCCAGGGATGCGATCGAAGAAAACGGCAAGCGAGACGCTGCCGGCAAGCGGCCTGCCGCCGGCCCGCACGCGCAAGAGCAACTGACGGACCATGAGAAGACGCCGGGTACCGGATCCCTTCCCGATGAAAGCAACAAGGAAGCCGATGTCGGTCCGGATTGACGGTTGCCGATGCCGCTCGTGACCTGCATCTGCGGATGCGACGCCCTGGCGCTTGCCTGAGCCGGCGCCCGCCGCTATCAACGCCAGGACCATCGCAGGCGGT
>JAEYTV010000041.1 GCA_023433855.1 Pseudomonadota bacterium
CTCGCCAGGACGCCTCCCGGTGTATCCGCGGCGGGACAGGGGAATTGTAGGCACGGGTTTGGGGGGTGGGGATGAGGAGGGTGTTAAGTGACTGATGTTTGGTGGGTGGGTGTGCGGTTTGTTCACTTGGCGACATGAAGAAGGTGATTGTCAGCACAATCAAAAGGTGTGATCATGATCTTCAGGGATGAGGGACAAGTATGTCAGGTAGACCTAGTAAGTCTGCATTTGCTGTTGGTGCATCATTGGGCGGGCTCATCGGTGGATTTGTGTTAGGAGCGTTGATCTTCTCCGGTTTTATTCGGTGGAAGCAGCCCCCCTTTTCACCACTAAACTTCGATTCAGCTACCACGATCACAGTGGTTTTAACTGCATTGTCCATTATGCTTACGGCATTGGGCATCATCATTGCAGTTGTCGGGGTATTTGGATTTAGCCTTCTGAGAACGGAAGCCGCAAATGCTGCCCTGCGGCAAGTTAGCGAACAACTTGACGAAGATGGGGAACTCCGCAAGGTCATCGAAGGGCGCGTCGATTCGATAGTGGCGCGAGCCCAGGCCGGGCGCATTTCGAGCGATGATCTTCCAAATCCAGAATCGGAGTATGGCGAATGAAGCGTAGCTCGCCGGAGTGGCTTGGTCTTCCGGAGGAAGAAAGAACGAGAATACAAGCATTTCAAAGCGAAATACCTGTGCGTATAGGTGAGCTCGCCAAGGCGTTCGGAATTGAGGTTAAGGTTTCCACCTTAGATGTTGGGATCTCTGGAATGATTCTTCCCATCGCGTCAGGTTTTAAGATCCTTATCAACAAGCATGAGCCTGAACATCGCCGTCGTTTTACGCTTGCCCATGAACTAGCTCATTTCCTGCTCCACCGTGACCTGATCGGATCGGGTATAAGTGACAATGTCCTCTATCGGTCCCAATTGAGCGACGCCCGTGAGGCAGAGGCAAACCGTCTCGCATCCGACATTCTTATGCCCGCCGAGAAGGTGAAAGAAATTAGGTCCGAGATCTCTGTCTCGAAGCTCGCAGACGCTGTTTCGCTGATGGCTAGCCGGTTCAAGGTTTCCGAGGAAGCCATGCGTATTCGCCTTGGAATGAAGTGATGATTAATTACATCCCAGTCTTGTCGATTAGGCCCGCCGAAGTCGTGGCGCTTTCTGAACTACCCGATCTCTGTAAAGACAGGATGTGTCCGTGGATTTTGATTAAGCCTTGGCTGGGAGCAGGTAGGCTTTCTCGAGGTTTGGACAAGGTTCGGCACGGGTTTTCTGGCCGTCTCTGGATGGCGGAACTTGATCCCCTCTACGAAGCCTCGGGAGAAGGCGAGGCCGGGGTCGAGTTCCGCACTCTCCGAGAGCCGAGCAACGGATTTGAGAAATGGATCGACTTCGTCAGAGAGTTGCCTGAGGCCATTCCAGTGTTGCAGATCCCGGCTGGGCAGGCGCAAGACGATATTCTGCGACAGGTCGATAATGCCTGTGCTCTGGATCGAGGGATCGGAGTTCGCATTGTACGCCCTGCCTTGGCTGTTGGACCTCTAGTTGACATTCTTGCTCAACGCCCGGAGTTGCCATTCACGGTCCTGCTAGACTACGGTCAACAAGATGCAAGGCTTCTAGTAAACGTTGCCGCCGCGGTCAGCGAAATTGCGTACGTTCGAAGCCGTCTTCCCAATTCTACTGTCGCCGTGTCTTCGACAACGTTTCCCTCGGACTTCGGCAGCAATAACTTCCAAGAGATATACGAACGGACGTTTTTCAATCTAGTCAGCTCGCACGCGGAGAACGTTGTCTACAGTGACCGAGGAAGTGCCCGGGCAATAGATCAGGGCGGTGGCGGTGTTCCACGTCCTAGGATCGATTTGCCGACTGATTCACGCTGGAATTTCTATCGTAGCGGCTGCGTTCGGGAAGAAGACGAAGGTGAAGATGAGTTCCGAGAGCGCCGTATCGAGGCCTACGGGCAGATGGCCGACACCGCGGTTGCCAGCCCGGACTGGGATGACGGCTTAAACATCTGGGGAAGCCAACTAATCAAGATCACTCAGCTTCGAAGCCCGTTCGGTATCACATCGCCTGCAAAAGCTACTGCGTGCCGCATCAATATTCATTTGGCGCGACAATCACTTTATGGATTGGATGTATCGTCGCGAACTTTGGAAGAAGATTGGGTCGACTGAAGACTTTTTGATAGGCTCTCTAGCTCTCTATAATAGTTTTCCCGTCGCTCCCTAGCTTTTAAGCTACGCATGTAGTGGGGGTTCAAACTTCGAACAAATGCCGCATCAACCACAGCGGCATCAACTGTATTGACAACCGTATTCCCGTACTTTCGTCTTAGGAACTCGCGGTAAAATCCCTCCGTGGGGCTGAAGTCTTTGCGTTGACGCACATGCTTTGGAAACAGCCGTTTTTCGAGGATTGCTCGCTCCAGATTTCTCCGCCGACCTTTCAAGATAGTCGTGATCGTCAAATCCTCGATTAGGTGAAAGCCAACGTGCATCCTCAAGCAAATCTCACGCGCCCGTTCACAATGTCTGATCGCAGTGACAACCTCAACTCGATTGTACATCTTTTTAAGATGAACTAATTGTTCTTCTAGGCGGTCCAACTTATCGCGGCTACTCTTTATTTCTACGGCAATAACGTCTCCCTCAGACACGTAGACCATATCCGCTCTAGCCTTCGCTTTATTTGCGGAGTATTCGTTTATCAGCACCCCGCGGTTCGATAGGTCTTTTGCTAGAAGCCAACGAACCACCAAAAGCTTGATATCCATCTCATGATTATTTCTTTGAATATTCATGCTTTCGCCGCTTAGTTCGATCGAACTGTGTATCTAAAGCGATGCTGCTAACGGTTTCCTACCGCCCCGGCCGGCCCGTCTTCCCTTTCGTCCGCCCCTTCCGCTTCTGCTCTCCGGAATCTTCGTAGCTTCCGACGCCGACCTTGCCACGGATGACGGGGCGAGGGTCGTCACGCTCCGGCTGGCCTTCCAGGAGCGGTGAGAAGCGCTTGCCTGTGTCGCCCGGTTTCTCCGGCAGCTTGCCGGGAACCGGTTTTTCCGTCCGCCCGACCGTCATTTCATCCAGCGTGTTCTTGCGGAAAAGCGGCGTCGGCATGTCCGTGCCCGGGCCCATGTCGTCGAGGCCGGGCTTGGCGAAGTATGAGGTGCCGGTGGCTGAGGCGTCCCCCTCGTCGGCCCTGTCGGGCACCTTCTCCCCGCCGGGGAGAAGGGGTTCGCGGCTGCCCCTCGTTCCAGTCTTGCCGCGTTCCTGCGCCCGCGCCTCATCCTTCGCAATGGGATCGTCCATGGCCGAGAGTTCGACGGCCTTGAGGCGCTTGATCTCGTCGCGCAGGCGGGCGGCCTTTTCGAAATCGAGGTCCGCGGCGGCGTTGCGCATTTCCTTTTCCAGCGCGTTGAGATGCGCCTGGAGGTTGTTGCCGACGAGGTGGCCGCCTTCGGCAAAACCCTTGCCGGAAACGCCGGAGATATCGGCGCGGACGTGGTCGCGCTCGTAGACCGAGTCGAGGATGTCGGAAATGTTGCGCTTGACCGATTCCGGCGTGATGCCGTGTTCCTCGTTGTAGGCCATCTGCTTTTCGCGGCGGCGGGCGGTCTCGTCCATCGCCCGCTGCATGGAGCCGGTCACCTTGTCGGCATAGAGGATGACCTTGCCGTCGACGTTTCGCGCCGCGCGGCCGATGGTCTGGATGAGCGAGGTTTCGGAGCGCAGAAAACCTTCCTTGTCGGCATCGAGGATGGCGACGAAGCCGCATTCGGGAATGTCGAGGCCCTCGCGCAGGAGGTTGATGCCGACCAGCACGTCGAATGCGCCGAGGCGAAGATCGCGGATGATCTCGATGCGCTCCAGCGTGTCGATGTCGGAATGCATGTAGCGGACGCGCACGCCCTGCTCGTGCAGGTATTCGGTGAGATCCTCGGCCATGCGCTTGGTGAGCACGGTGCAGAGCGTGCGGTAGCCCTTGCTCGCGGTTTCGCGGATCTCGCCGAGCACGTCGTCCACCTGGGAGCGGGCGGGGCGGACCTCGACGGGCGGGTCGATGAGGCCGGTCGGGCGGATGACCTGTTCGGCGAAGACGCCGCCCGCCTGTTCCATCTCCCAGTTGCCGGGCGTGGCGGAGACGGCGACGGTCTGCGGCCGCATGGCGTCCCATTCCTCGAAGCGCAGCGGCCGGTTGTCCATGCACGACGGCAGGCGGAAACCGTATTCGGCAAGCGTCGCCTTGCGGCGGAAGTCGCCGCGATACATGCCGCCGATCTGCGGCACGGTGACGTGGCTTTCGTCGATGAAGA
>JAEYTV010000086.1 GCA_023433855.1 Pseudomonadota bacterium
GCTTACGGTAATGGGTATCGGCAACATGGCCTTCCAGATTCCGCTGGGCATGATTTCCGACAAGCTCAAGGACCGACGGCCGCTTTTGACAGCGATGGCAGCTCTGGGGCTAGCCGGTTCGCTGGCCCTGCCGCTTCTGATCCAGAACTGGGTCTTCATGGCAGTCATCCTGTTTTTCTGGGGTGGTTGCGTGTCAGGCCTATATACGGTGGGCCTCGCCCACCTTGGCGCGCGCCTCAGCGGACCGGATCTCGCGGCCGCCAATGCTGCCTTTATCTTCTGTTATGCCGTCGGAACGGTTGCCGGTCCGCAGGCCATAGGCGGGGCACTGGACGTGGTCGGCAATGACGGCTTTGCATGGGCCCTTGCAGCCTTCTTCGGCTTCTACGTGGCGATTTCGGGCGCAAGACTGCTTTTCCGCTCAAAACGGAGTTGACTTTTGGGTCTCGATTTGTAAGTTCGCGCCAGAATTCGCCGTGGGGCTGAACCGCGCCCACGGCTTCATTTTTCTTACAGGCAGGACCATCATGGCGAAAGCTACGACTATCAAGATCAAGCTGCTGTCGACGGCTGACACCGGTTTCTTCTACGTCACGACGAAGAACAGCCGCACGATGACCGACAAGATGACGAAGACCAAGTACGATCCGGTCGCCCGCAAGCACGTCGAATTCAAGGAAACCAAGATCAAGTAAACCTTGATCACAGCAGATTCCGAAGGCGCCGACTGAGAGGTCCTGGCGCCTTTTCGTTTGCCTGTGACGCTCTGCTTTCCAGCCCGTCGTGCCCAAAACAAAAGCGCCGCGTTCCAGAAGGAACACGGCGCTTTCGATTGGGGGTCGACCAGCTCGCAATCACGGCACGAGGAACCGCTTTGGTATGCTTGCCGGCCGACCGACCCCACGACCCAGGAGATGCGGCGGACCTGAGCATCATGGGGTATTTCGGCCCTCTTTTGAGAGCGCCTGTCCTGTCGCGGTCAAAATTGCGCAAACAGGCAAGAAAATCAACATAATCTTAACTGAAGTCCCAAGGTGTTCGGGCTCTTGGTTAAAATTGGTACGTGAGGAATAGCTTTTCAAGAAGCTTGCGTTGCGATCGTTTAAGGCGCCCGGCACCCAATACTACCGCTTCGTGCTTTCTTCCAAGAAGTTCAGGCGCGTACGCGCATCCTGACACAGTATCAAACAGTCGTGAACTGCACCAATGCGGTAGCCGGCCCCGCGAATTTGCTATGCTGCCCGCCCCCGAACTCACGCGGCGGCTGCCACCACCCTGTTGCGACCGGCATTCTTTGCCTCGTAGAGAGCGAGATCTGCCTGTTTCAAAAGCTGTTCAGGCGTCTGTGCGCCAGAGCTATTGCAAGCGATACCGAGCGACGCGGTAATGTTCAGCGGAATACCTGCACCCTTGAGTGAAAAAGGCTTGCTCTCGACGATACCTCGCAGACGTTCGGCAATAGCTGCGGCTGCGGCCGCCTCGGTGTCAGGCATCACGACGACGAACTCCTCACCTCCGTATCGGCATGCAAGATCAGCTCCCCTGACGGTCGCCCGGATACGCGCTGCAAATTCCCTCAGGACCTCGTCACCGGCGTCATGTCCATAGGTGTCGTTGACCGACTTGAACCGATCGATATCGGTGATGCAGACTGACAGCGGGCGAAAACGAGCGGCAGCGCGATTGAAAAGCACCTTCAGGTGATTTTCAAGATAACGGCGGTTGTTCAGTCCGGTGAGTGCGTCCGTCACAGCAAGCTCTATCGTCTGCCGGACGTTGTTGCGCAGACGGTCGTTGTAGCGCTTGCGTTTGATCTGGGTGAGAACCCGCGCGAGGAGTTCATTCGTGTCGATCGGCCGAATGAGGTAGTCGTTCACGCCAAGGTCAAGGGCCCTGACGATCATATCATCTGCACCAACGTCGGTTACCAGCAGCAGGGGAAGAAACCGCGTGCGCTCCAGAGATCGCAGTTGCGAACACAGACGAAGCGGATCGTAGTCCTCGAAGTTCGCATTGACGATGACGAGATCGAGCGGGTTCTCGGCCGCTTCGAAGAGCGCCGCCTGAGGGTCCGACATGGCAATCACTTCAGCAACCGGCTTCAGTGCCTTGATGATACGTTCCTGCGAGCTCGCGCGGCCGTCCACCAGCAGTACATGCGCCGGCTCATCACGACCGTCCGGACCTTTCAGCAGGTCCTCAAGCGTGATGCTGTTGGCAGTCTCGGCGCGAATACGCAGCTCATCGCTCAAGGTTTTCAGCCGCACCAGGCTCCTCACCCGCGAGATCAGCTGGAGATCGTTGACCGGCTTCGTCAGGAAATCGTCCGCGCCAGCCTTGAGCCCCCGCACCCGGTCAGAGGGCTGATCGAGTGCGGTCACGATGACGACCGGGATGTGATGAGTACGCGGATTGGCCTTCAACCGCTCGCAGACCTCGAAGCCATCTATCCCCGGCATCATGATGTCGAGGAGGACAAGATCCACATGTGTGCTGCCGCAGATTGCAAGTGCCTTATGGCCATCGTCCGCAGTCAGAACATCGAAATACTCGGCAAGCAGCCGAGCCTCGAGCAGCTTTACGTTTGCGGGGACATCGTCGACAACCAGGATGCGTGCGGTCATGACTTCCGTCCCGGTCTCATGCGTCGCCCAGATAGGTCTTGATGGTCTCGATGAATTTCGGCACCGAGATCGGCTTGGAGACGTAGGCTTCACAACCGCCCTGGCGGATGCGTTCCTCATCGCCTTTCATGGCGAAAGCTGTGACAGCAATGACCGGGATCACGTGCAGTTCGTCGTCATCCTTGAGCCACTTCGTGACCTCCAGACCGGAGACCTCCGGCAACTGGATATCCATGAGAATGAGGTCTGGTCGGTACTTCCGGGCAAGGTCGAGCGCTTCCATGCCATTGCGGGTCTGGATCGTCTCGTATCCGGTAGCCTCGATCAGGTCGCGGAAGAGCTTCATGTTGAGCTCGTTGTCCTCGACGATCATCACCCGTTTCGGCATGGCGATGCGTTCCTTCAATACCGCCTTGCAAGCGCTTGTTCGATATATAAGCTCCCGGAACGCCGATTCCACAGAGCCTGCTGAACGTAGGATAGAAGCATTTGGTTGAGAAAAAGGTAACTCGGAACAATGCAGCGCCAAGCCGTTAACCAGAAGAGCAGTTCCGCCATCGCAGAAGAAACCGCCGCCGCCGTTCTGAGTTGGCTGGCGAACGAGCCGGAGATGCTTGGGCGTTTCTTGGCGCTGTCAGGCCTGCAGGCCAGCCAACTGCGCTCCTCGGTCGGGGATCCAGGATTTCTGGCCGGCATGATCGACTTCCTCATGAGCCACGAACCGACGCTCATGGACTTTTGCGAGAAGAGCAAGATCAGACCCGAGACGGTTGCGGCCGCCTCGCGGTTCTACTCCGGCCCAGGCGTCGGCCCGGATGGCTATTGACCGGCGACGCCGCTCGCCTGAACACCCGCCGGGGGAAACAGGCCGAAGGCGTTCACGGGAGACCGCCGGCCACGGCAGGATAACCCGGCCCGGCCCCTCGAGAGGGACGATAGGCGATCTCCGATAGCGCGGCTCAGCAGTCCTTCTGCATCTTGAGTGACTCAAGAGTAGCGCCTAAGGTGGCAATGTTCAACCTTTGTTCTTCAGATGACCTCTGCAACCGACAAGACACCTGGCTTCTGTCGCGACTGCCTTGCGGAGCAGAAGGATCACGTGCGTCGGTGCCGGGGTTGCGGCAGCCCTCGCCTCGTCTACCATCGTGAACTTCATGGACTGACGCTTGCCCATATCGATTGCGACGCGTTTTACGCGACGGTCGAAAAAAGGGACCGGCCGGAACTGGCCGATCGCCCGGTGATCATCGGCGGGGGCAAGCGCGGGGTGGTTTCGACCGCGTGCTACATCGCGCGTATCAACGGGGTCCGCTCGGCGATGCCGATGTTCAAGGCACTGGAGCTGTGCCCGGAGGCAGTGGTGATCCCGCCAAACATGGAGAAATATGTACAGGTCGGCCGCGCGGTCCGGCAGATGATGATCGACCTTACACCGCTGGTGCAGCCGCTTTCCATCGACGAGGCCTTTCTTGAACTCGCCGGGACCGAGCGCCTCCACCACGAGCCGCCGGCCCACACCCTGGCAAGGCTGGCAAAACGCGTCCAGGACGAGCTCGGCATCACGATCTCGGTCGGGCTCTCCTACTGCAAGTTCCTGGCCAAAGTTGCCTCGGATCTACAGAAACCGCGCGGCTTTTCCGTCATCGGGCGCCACGAGGCCATGGCGTTTCTGGCTCCGCGACCCGTCACAACGATATGGGGTGTCGGCAAGGCCTTCAACGCCACGCTCGAAGCAGACGGCATCCATACCATCAGCCAGTTGCAGTCCATGGAGGAAGGCGACCTCATGCGTCGATACGGCAGCATGGGGCAGCGGCTCTATCGCCTGGCGCGTGGCATAGACGACCGGGCGGTGCATCCCAACGATCCCGCCAAGAGCGTCTCGGCGGAAACGACGTTTTTTGATGATATTTCCCGACGCGACGACTTGGTGCCCATCCTGCGCAGGCTGTCTGAAAAGGTCTCCAGCCGGTTGAAGAAGCACGCCATTGCCGGTCAGACGGTCGTGCTCAAGATGAAAACGTCCGACTTCAGGAACCGCACCCGCAACAAACGGCTGGAAAGCCCGACACAGCTTGCGGACCGCATCTTTCGCACCGGCCTCTCTCTCATGGAGCGCGAAACTGACGGCACCCGGTTCCGGCTGATTGGCATCGGCGTGACAGATCTGACCGATCCTGCACAGGCCGATCCGCCCGACCTCGTGGACGAGCAGGCGACCCGGCGCGCGGCCGCGGAAGCGGCCATGGACAAGTTGCGGGCCAAATTCGGGAATGGTGCGGTGGAGACGGGCTACACGTTCGGAAACCGGCGCGGTGATCAATGAAACGTGATCCATTTTCGGTCAGGTTCCTCCCCCACCCCCTTACGGGAAAACCTTCGTTAAACCTCTTTCGCTAATATGCGGCCCTTGTATTGCGTATGGGGTCAGACATGTTGCGTCGTATTGCGTTTGGGATTGGGCTTCTGTCTGCAACCTTGATGTCGGCGCCAGCCTTGTCGCAAGGCAGCGGGACGCTGCAGATCATCGTTTCCAAAGACAAGCAGTCGCTCACCGTCTATGACGGCGATGTCGTCGTGGCTACCTCGAAGGTCTCAACCGGCAAGGCCGGGCACACAACCCCGAGCGGCATCTTCTCGATCCTGGAGAAGCGCAAGTACCACGAGTCAAACATCTATTCGAATGCGCCTATGCCATGGATGCAGCGACTGACCTGGTCCGGCATCGCGCTCCACGAGTCCAACAGCGTTCCGAGCTACCCCGCGTCGCACGGATGCGTCAGGATGCCGGCTGCGTTCGCCAAATCGCTCTACCAGATGACCCAGCGCGGCGCCCATGTCATCATCACCGACGCGCCGGTCGTGCCGCAACGACTTACGAACGTCGGCCTGCTGCGTCCTCGCAAACCCCTGCCCTCAGGTCCGTTGCTGTCTGACGTCGACCTGCGGGCATCGGCGATCGACGTGTCCAAGCCTGCGGAACTCGCCATGAACATCGTTTCGGACAATCCTGCTATACGGCATTTCCCTACTGCAGGCGGCGACCGCAGTGCCGCGCCACTGCGGATACTTATTACCCGCCGCGGCGACCGCGAGACGCTCATGGACGCCCAGACACTGCTGCAGGAACTCGGTTTCGAAACGGGTGGCGTCGACGGTTTCGCAGGCCCCCTGACACGCAGCGCCATTGCCGGGTTCAAGCGCTGGAAGGGGCTCTCCCCGAATGGACCGCTTGTCAGCCGCGATTTCCTGAACGCCCTCTACCAAGCGGCGGGAAGACCGCAGCCCCCGGCGGGCCAGATCATGGTACGGCAGAATTTCGAACCGCTCTTTGAAGCGCCAGTGGTGATCAAGGAGCCCGAAGCGATGCTCGGCACCCATCTCCTCACCGTCGACAAGATCGACCGGGAGACTGAAACCGCCGAGTGGCGCGGTGTCACACTTCCCAACGAGCTGAGCGCAGCAACCAGACAAAGGCTCGGGATCCAAACCGTTAGCGAGGGTGCCGCCGACATCAACCGCACGCTGGCGCGCATCGAAATCCCGGCGGACATTCGCGAGCAAATCGAGACGATGCTGATCGACGGAACGTCGATCACGATCAACGACGACGGGCTCGGTGCGGAAACCGGCAAGGGCACCGATTTCGTCACCATCACGAAGTCGGAGCCACAGGTTGCGCAGAACCGGCCCTCGGCAGCGAAACCGGAACGCGTACGGCAAGCCCGCTCCAAGCCTTCGACGCTCTCCATCGGCCTTTATTGAAGACCTCCGACGCCGAACTCGATGCAGTCAAACGAGTTCGACGTCCAGAACACCTGGAGCGGCCCGGAGCGCGGCCGCGATCTCCGGCGAAATGCGATACTTCTCCGTCAGCTCGACTTCGATCTCCCGTTTGCCTTCATCCTTGATGACAACAAAGGAGACAAGGCCGTCCCCCTTCGCGTTCAGATGGCGCGCCACGGTCTTTAGCGGTCCGGCATCACGGACATAGACGCGCAGCGCCTTCTGCATCTGTACCGATTTCTCCTCCAGCGACTGGGCGGTCTGGATACGCAGCCCGATACCTTCGGGCCGCTCTTCCGCCTGCACGCTGATCAGCAGCGACTTTCCCGGTTCCAGAAGATCGCGATATTGGGCAAGCCCCTCGGAAAACAGCACTGCCTCGTACTGGCCGGAAGCGTCCGAAAAGGCAACGATACCCATCTTGTTGCCAGTTCGCGTCTTGCGCTCCTGCCGGCTCGTGACCGTCCCGGCCAGTTTGCCGAACGTGGCGCCCTGCTTCACGGACGCGGAGAACTCCGCAAAGGACTGCACCCGCATCTTCGACAGGATCGCTTCATAGGAATCGAGCGGGTGTGCCGAAAGATAGAACCCGAGAACCTGATATTCCCGCATCAGCTTTTCCGACGGCGTCCACGGGTTGAAGGATGGCAGAACGAGTTTTTCCGGTCCGGAACTCGCTGACGAGCCGAAGAAGTCGGACTGGCCGCTGATCTTCTCCTCCTGGGCACGCTGGGCATATCCGATGACGCGGTCAAGACCGGCGATTAGTTGGGCGCGGTCGTGGCCGAAACAGTCGAACGCCCCGGCTGAAATCAGGCTTTCAATCACGCGACGGTTGACCTGCTTTGGATCGATGCGCAGGCAGAAATCCTCGATGCTCTTGAAGGCCCGGTCGCCGCGAACCTCGGTGATATGATCGACCGCAGACTCACCAACGCCCTTGATCGCCGCCAGGGCATAATAGATCTTGTTGTCGTCCGTCTCGAACCGACGGAAAGAGGTCTGCACCGAGGGCGGCACCACGGTGATGCCCAGCCGTTTCGCGTCCTGCCGGAAATCGTTCAACTTGTCCGTGTTTGCCATATCGAAGGTCATCGAAGCGGCCAGGAACTCGGCCGGATAATGCGCCTTCATGTATGCGGTCTGGTAGGACACGATCGCGTAAGCGGCAGCGTGGCTCTTGTTGAAACCGTAGTTCGCGAACTTCGCCAGCAGATCGAAGATCAGGTCAGCCTGGGGCTTGGACACTCCGTTCTTGACGGCCCCGTCGACAAAGCGCGCGCGCTGCTTGTCCATCTCCTCCTTGATCTTCTTGCCCATGGCACGGCGCAGAAGGTCGGCTTCGCCGAGCGAGTAGCCTGACAGGACCTGGGCGATCTGCATCACCTGTTCCTGGTAGACGATGACCCCTTGTGTTTCCTTCAGCAGGTGGTCGATCATCGGATGGATCGACTCGATCTCCTCTTCGCCATGCTTTCGCGCGTTGTAGACCGGGATGTTTTCCATTGGGCCCGGCCGGTACAGCGCGACAAGCGCGATGATGTCTTCGATGCAGTCGGGGCGCATGCCGATCAGCGCCTTGCGCATGCCCGCGCTTTCCACCTGGAAGACGCCCACGGTTTCGCCACGCGACAGCATCTCGTAGGTCTTCTGGTCGTCCAGAGGGATCTTTGCGAGATCGACATGGATGTCACGCTTGGCAACGTAGTCCACCGCCGTCTTCAGAACCGTCAGCGTCTTGAGGCCAAGGAAGTCGAACTTCAGCAGCCCGGCCTGCTCCACCCACTTCATGTTGAACTGGGTG
>JAEYTV010000110.1 GCA_023433855.1 Pseudomonadota bacterium
TCAAACGACTCCGGACGGAGCCGTTACACTGGAACCCGTTTATTGTCTCGGCCTTTGCGCCTGCGCACCAGCCGCCATGTTCGACGGTGAAGTCTACGGTCGGGTGGACGAGCACTGTCTTGGCGATATCGCAGCGGAGGTGCGCCGATGACGGTGACGATTTTCGTGCCGCGCGATGCTGCCGCGCTCGCAGTCGGAGCCGACAAGGTGGCGAAGGCGATTGCAGAGGAGATCGCAGGCCGCGGGCTCGATGCCAAGATCGTGCGCAACGGTTCGCGCGGCATGTTCTGGCTGGAGCCACTCGTGGAAGTGCGCACGGAGCGGGGCCGCGTCGCCTACGGCCCCATCAAGGCCGGAGACGTAAAGGGCCTCTTCGATGCAGGTTTCCTGACCGGCGGGGGGCACCCCCTCTGTCTCGGGCTGACGAAGGACATCCCGTTCCTCCGTCAGCAGACGCGCCTGACCTTCTCGCGCTGCGGCGTCACAGATCCGCTCTCCCTCGACGACTACGGCCATTATCAGGGCCTGAAGGGCTTGGAGAAGGCGATCAACATGACGCCGGCGGAGATCATAAAGGAAGTGACCGACAGCGGCCTGCGCGGCAGGGGCGGTGCGGGCTTTCCGACCGGCATCAAGTGGAAGACGGTGATGGATGCGGCTGGGCCGCAGAAGTACATCGTCTGCAATGCCGACGAGGGCGACAGCGCTACGTTTGCCGACCGCATGATCATGGAAGGCGACCCCTTCGTGCTCATCGAAGGCATGACGATTGCCGGCATCGCAACTGGCGCAACGAAGGGCTATATCTACACCCGCTCGGAATATCCGCACGCCATTGCGGCGATGAGCGAGGCGATCGAGATCGCTCGTGCGGCCGGCATTCTCGGTGCGTCGGTGCTGGGGTCGGCCCATGCGTTCGATATCGAGGTGCGCTCGGGCGCAGGCGCCTATGTGTGTGGCGAAGAGACTTCGCTTCTCAATTCCCTGGAGGGTAAACGTGGCATCGTGCGCGCCAAGCCGCCACTGCCCGCGCTGCAAGGTTTCCTCGGCCGTCCGACCGTCGTCAACAACGTCATCTCACTTGCCTCCGTGCCGGTCATCATGGACCGTGGTGCCGCCTTCTATCGCGACTTCGGCATGGGGCGTTCGCGCGGCACCATCCCCATCCAGCTCGCCGGCAACGTGAAGTACGGCGGTTTGTACGAGACGGCGTTCGGCCTGTCGCTCGGCGAGATTGTCGATCATATCGGTGGCGGAACCTCCACCGGCCGGCCGGTGAAGGCTGTGCAGGTGGGCGGTCCGCTCGGCGCCTATTTCCCGCGCGCGCTGTTTGACACGCCGTTCGACTATGAAGCCTTCGCGGCGAGGGACGGGCTGATCGGCCATGCTGGCATCACCGTCTTCGACGATACGGCCGACATGTTGAAGCAGGCGCGGTTCGCCATGGAGTTCTGTGCGATCGAAAGCTGCGGCAAGTGCACGCCCTGCCGGATCGGCTCGACCCGCGGGGTCGAAACGGCCGACAAGATCGCCCGAGGCATAGAGCCGGAGAAGAACAAGGCGCTGCTCGCCGATCTCTGCAATACGATGAAGTTCGGTTCGCTCTGTGCGCTCGGGGGTTTCACGCCCTATCCGGTCATGAGTGCGATGAACCATTTCCCGGAGGATTTCGCTCCGACACCCCTCGTCGAAGCGGCGGAGTAACGTCATGTCCCTCGTTCATGAAATCGACTACGGAACGCCGGCTTCCCGATCCGAAGCCCAGGTCACGCTGACCATCGACGGCCGCGAAATCACCGTGCCGGAAGGCACATCCGTCATGCGCGCCTCGATGGAGGCCGGTATCCAAGTGCCGAAGCTTTGCGCGACCGACATGGTCGATGCTTTCGGCTCCTGCCGGCTCTGCCTCGTGGAGATCGAAGGGCGCAACGGTACGCCTGCATCCTGCACCACGCCGGTCATGCCGGGCATGGTCGTCCACACCCAGACGGGCCGGCTGAAAGATATCCGCCGTGGAGTGATGGAGCTGTACATCTCCGACCACCCGCTCGACTGTCTGACCTGCGCGGCCAACGGGGACTGCGAGTTGCAGGACATGGCCGGCGCCGTGGGTCTTCGAGATGTTCGCTACGGCTACGAGGGTGACAACCACGTCAAGGCTCGCAACAATGGCGATATCAATGCCAAGTGGATGCCGAAGGACGAGTCGAACCCGTACTTCACCTATGATCCCTCGAAATGCATCGTCTGTTCGCGCTGCGTGCGGGCCTGCGAGGAAGTGCAGGGCACCTTTGCACTGACCATCGAAGGTCGCGGCTTCGAAAGCCGCGTGTCGCCCGGCATGCACGAGCATTTCCTTGATTCCGAATGCGTCTCCTGCGGCGCCTGCGTTCAGGCTTGCCCAACGGCGACACTGACCGAAAAGTCGGTCATCGCCATCGGCCAGCCTGAGCATTCGGCGGTCACGACCTGCGCCTATTGTGGTGTCGGCTGCTCCTTCAAGGCCGAAATGCGGGGTGAAGAACTGGTGCGCATGGTGCCCTACAAGGACGGCCAGGCGAACCGCGGCCATTCCTGCGTTAAGGGGCGCTTCGCTTACGGTTACGCGACGCACAAGGACCGCATCCTCAACCCGATGATCCGCGAGAAGATCTCCGATCCCTGGCGGGAAGTCACCTGGGAAGAGGCCTATGCGCATGTGGCTTCCGAGTTCCGGCGGATCCAATACCAGTACGGCCGCGAATCGATCGGCGGCATCACCTCGTCGCGCTGCACCAACGAAGAAACGTTTCTGGTTCAGAAGCTGATCCGCGCCGGCTTCGGCAACAACAATGTCGATACCTGCGCCCGCGTCTGCCATTCGCCGACAGGGTATGGTCTTGGCCAAGCCTTCGGCACCTCCGCCGGCACGCAGAATTTCGATTCCGTCGAGCACACCGATGTGGTGATCGTCATCGGCGCCAACCCGACCGACGGGCATCCCGTCTTCGGGTCGCGGCTGAAGAAGCGGCTACGCCAGGGCGCCAAGCTGATCGTCATCGACCCGCGCCGTATCGACCTTGTCAGGACGCCGCACGTCGAGGCTTCCTATCATCTGCCGCTGCAACCCGGCACCAATGTCGCTGTCCTGACGGCGCTGGCGCATGTGATAGTGACGGAAGGCCTGTTTGCAGAACAGTTCATCCGCGAGCGCTGTGACTGGTCTGAATTCGAGGACTGGGCGGCCTTCGTCTCCGAAGAGCAGCACAGCCCGGAAGCCACGGAAAAATTCACCGGCGTGCCGGCCGAACTGGTCCGCGGTGCGGCCCGTCTTTATGCAACGGGCGGTAACGGTGCAATCTACTACGGGCTCGGCGTTACCGAACACAGCCAGGGCTCGACGACCGTCATGGCGATCGCCAACCTTGCCATGGCGACGGGCAATATCGGCCGCCCGGGCGTCGGGGTAAATCCACTACGCGGGCAGAACAACGTGCAGGGCTCCTGCGACATGGGTTCTTTCCCGCACGAACTGCCGGGCTACCGGCATATCTCGGACGATGCGACCCGCGACGTGTTCGAGAAGATGTGGGGCGTGCCGCTCAACAACGAGCCGGGCCTGCGTATCCCGAACATGCTGGATGCCGCCGTCGAAGGCACGTTCAAGGGCATCTATATCCAGGGCGAGGACATCCTGCAGTCCGATCCGGATACCAAGCATGTCTCGGCTGGTCTCGCCGCGATGGAATGCGTGGTCGTGCATGACCTCTTCCTCAACGAAACCGCCAATTACGCGCATGTCTTCCTGCCGGGGTCGACCTTCCTGGAAAAGGACGGCACGTTCACCAATGCCGAGCGCCGCATCAATCGCGTCCGCAAGGTCATGAGCCCGAAGAACGGCTACGCGGACTGGGAAGTCACCCAGAAGCTGGCGCAGGCGATGGGCCTCAACTGGAACTATACGCATCCGTCGCAGATCATGGACGAAATCGCAGCGACGACGCCGAGCTTCGCGCTCGTCTCCTACGACTATCTGGAGAAGATGGGCTCGGTTCAGTGGCCTTGCAACGATAAGTTCCCGGTCGGATCGCCGATCATGCACGTGGACGGCTTCGTGCGCGGCAAGGGCAAGTTCATCCGCACGGAATACGTGGCGACGGACGAGCGCACCGGGCCGCGTTTCCCGCTCTTGCTCACGACCGGCCGCATCCTCAGCCAGTATAATGTAGGCGCCCAGACGCGTCGTACGGAAAACGTTGCATGGCATGCGGAGGACAGGCTGGAGATCCATCCGCACGACGCCGAGCAGCGGGGCATCAAGGACGGCGACTGGATCAAGCTCGCCAGCCGGTCCGGGGATACGACGTTGCGTGCGCTGATCACCGACCGCGTGGCACCCGGCGTAGTTTATACGACCTTCCACCATCCGGATACGCAGGCCAACGTCATCACCACGGACTTCTCGGACTGGGCGACAAACTGTCCTGAATACAAGGTGACGGCCGTTCAGGTATCGCCCTCGAACGGACCGACCGAATGGCAGGAGGACTACAACGAACTGTCCCGCCGCTCGCGGCGGATCGTCGGCAAGCTGGAGGCTGCGGAGTAGATGATAGTTGCTGTCCGCCAAGGGTTGGCCACGCGTGGCAGGGCCTGAAACCACCGCGATCGTTTCCGAGGTTGTGCGCCGTGATGGCGTGACACGCGTCTCGTCGCGGGTCGTACCCGAAGAGGTCGCGATCGCTTTTTCCTATGGCGGTTCCACCCATGCCGTCATGATGGGCACGCCGGCTGATCTCGAAGACTTCGCGGTCGGCTTCAGTGTCACGGAAGGGATTATCGCGTCCGCGTCCGAGATCGAGGAGATCAGGGTGGTCGACGAGGGACGCGGCCTCGACGTGCAGGTGACGCTTGCGGAGGACAGGGAGGATGCACTTCGCGCCCGGCGCCGGCATATGGCGGGCCCCGTGGGCTGCGGTCTATGCGGCATAGAATCGATCGATCAGGCGATGCGAGTGGTTCCTGATCTGTCAGGCACGGCCATGCGCCTCGCTCCTGCGGATATCGTTGCCGCGGTAGCTGCACTCAACGGATGCCAGCCGCTGCATGCCGCAACGCATGCCGTGCACGGGGCCGGGTTTTTCATCCCGGGTAAGGGGCTGGTCGCAGCTCGTGAAGATGTGGGCCGTCACAACGCGCTGGACAAGCTCGCTGGCGCAGTCATCCGCATGCGCGCCGACGGCTCGCAAGGCGTGGTGGTCGTTACCAGCCGCATTTCCGTGGAGATGGTCCAGAAGACGGCAATCTTGGGCAGCTCCGTCCTGGTTGCCATTTCCGCGCCAACGGCGCTCGCCATTCGAACCGCCGAGGAGGCGGGGATGACGCTCGTTGCGCTGGCGCGCGGCGAGGATTTTGAAATCTTCACGCGTAATGATCGCGTCACCAGCGGAGTTGCCTCCCATGTCGCTTGAAACGAACAGCACCGATCGGAGCCATGAGGATGCCGGTCACGGGGATCTCGTGCGCCAGAAGCTCATTCGGATGGCGAACCAGATTGCCACCTTCTTCCTCTCCCAACCGGAGAATATCCGCGCCGAAGGTGTCGCTACACATATCAACAAGTTCTGGGAGCCGCGCATGCGGAGACAGTTGTTTGAGCATCTCGACGCTGGTGGTGCAGGGCTGCTGCCTCTGGTCATCCAGGCCTCGACCCTGATCAGGCGGCCGGACGCCAAGGTCGGATCCGGCGTGGGCGTTGGCGAGGACGCGGCCAAGGGCGCTCCGGGCGGCAAGGGTCCGGGAGCGGGGGAATCGCTTTCCGAACCCAATATTCCAGAAAGTGCGAGCTGAATTTTACATCTCCGGCAGATGGGGCTGGAGAGAACTGGCATGGTCTAGCTGCGATTTAGAGGAGGTTATTTCAGCATGGCGATAGCAGGAACAACGGACGAGGGCCTGACAGGCAATGTCGGGCTCCTCGACAAGGAACGTATTGTCGCGAAACCAGGCTTCAATCGTTGGCTCGTGCCACCCGCGGCGCTGGCCATCCATCTTTGCATCGGCATGGCCTACGGCTTCAGTGTGTTCTGGTTACCGCTTTCACGAGCGCTGCCTGGGCCAACCGACCCATCTTGTAGCAGCATAAACCTGCTCTCGGCTCTTTTCACAACGACATGCAATTGGCGAGTTGCGGATCTGGGGTGGATCTACACGCTTTTCTTCGTCCTGCTCGGCTGCTCTGCTGCGATGTGGGGCGGCTGGCTGGAGCGGGTCGGCCCGCGCAAAGCCGGCTTTGTTTCGGCCTGCTGCTGGTGCGGGGGAATTCTCGTGGCGGCCGTCGGCGTCCTCACACACCAGCTATGGCTGATGTGGATTGGCGCAGGCGTCATTGGAGGGATCGGGCTGGGGCTCGGGTATATCTCGCCCGTTTCCACGCTCATCAAATGGTTCCCCGACCGGCGCGGCATGGCGACCGGCATGGCTATCATGGGCTTCGGCGGGGGCGCGATGATCGGCGCGCCGCTTGCAAACATCTTGATGAACACGTTCAAGACTGATGTTTCAGTCGGTGTCTGGCAGACCTTTGTTGCGATGGCGCTTATCTATTTCTGCTTCATGATGGGAGGCGCGTTCGGCTATCGCATCCCACCTGCGGGGTGGCGCCCCGATGGCTGGAACCCTCCCGCCTCCAAGAGCACGATGATCACCCACAAGCACGTGCACCTTCGCGATGCGCACAAGACGCCGCAGTTCTGGTTGATCTGGGCGGTGCTGTGCCTGAACGTGTCTGCCGGCATCGGCGTCATAGGCATGGCTTCCCCAATGCTGCAGGAGATCTTTGCGGGCTCGCTGATCGGCCTCCCCGAACTTTCCTTCTCGCAGCTTGATGGCGCGCAAAAGGCCCAGATTGCCACAATCGCTGCCGGTTTCGCCGGGCTGCTGTCGCTCTTCAACATTGGGGGCCGCTTTTTCTGGGCGTCACTATCCGACAAGATCGGTCGCAAGAATACCTATTATACCTTCTTCGTCCTCGGCATCCTGCTGTACGCGGCCGCGCCGACTCTGGCCAACCTGGGCAACAAAGGCCTTTTCGTCCTCGCTTTCGGCATCATCCTGTCGATGTATGGCGGCGGGTTCGCGACCATTCCGGCATATCTCGCCGACATATTCGGCACGCAGTTCGTCGGGGCGATCCACGGCAGGCTTCTGACTGCGTGGGCCACCGCGGGTATCGTCGGTCCGGTCGTCGTGAACTACATCCGTGAAGCGCAGATCGCGGCAGGCGTGGCGCCTGGCCCGGCGCTTTATACGGGTACCATGTACATCCTCGCCGGCATGCTGGCGCTCGGTCTGGTCGCCAATGCCTTAGTCCGGCCACTGCCGGAGAAATGGTTCATGTCCGATGAGGAGGTTGCCTTGCTGCAGGCGAAATCAGTGACGGCCAATGCTGGCCCGAGCGGCTCCTTCGGGATCGGCAAGGGCGGGCTGGATGCCAAAGCGGCGTTCGCCTGGGCGATTGTAGGCCTCCCCCTGCTGTGGGGCGTATGGGTGACGCTGAAGAGCAGTCTTGCCCTGTTCGGGTAGGTGATCACCAGGAGGAAGCCAGGCGCCTCCCGACTGTGACTGAAGAAAAGCCATCCGGATTGCTCCGGATGGCTTCTTCGTTCCATGGAGGAAGCGTTCAGGCCGCCAGTTCTTCGGCCTCGGTGCCCTTGAACATCTTGGCCAGGTTCAGGAAGCAGATCATGCCGTTTTCGTTCGCGATAATTCCTTCGGAGAAGGACTTGTCAAAGGAGGCGGAGATTTCCGGTACCGGCTGCACCTGGCTGGACGGGATGGTCAGGATGTCGGACACGCGGTCAACGAGCATCCCAATGACCATGTTGTGGACTTCGGCCACGACGATGGCACTGCGTTCATTGGCTACGGTACTTTTCATGCCGAGCTTATAAGCAAGGTCGATGATCGGGATGACCGAGCCGCGCAGGTTCATCACGCCGATCACGTCAGCCGGGGCGTGCGGGATCGGGGTGGACGGTGCCCATCCGCGGATTTCACGAATTGTGGTCGTCTTGACACAGAATTCCTGATCGTGGAGTCGAAAGGCGATGATCTCAAGTGTCTCGCCGCCGTAGCTTGTGGAATTGATTGTCGTAGCCATCAGAATTCTTCCCAACTGTCCGTTGCCTGGGCGGCAGCGGCTCCTCCTGATGTGGCGCGCGCGACCGTTGCCATGAGTTTGCGTGCCGGCGATGCGGGCTGTGCATCTGGTCGCGCTTCAGTCATCCTAAGCGAAGAATGTTGCCCAAACCTGAATTTCGCCAGCAGGTCTCTCAATGCCTCTGCCTCCCGAGCCAGATTGTGGCTTGCAGCCGTGGTCTCCTCGACCATGGCAGCGTTCTGCTGGGTATTCTGGTCCATGGAATTGACGGCGTTGCTGATCTCACGGATGCCGGTGGACTGCTCTCGCGAAGCCTCTACGATCGCGGCAACATTGCCGTTGATCTGCTCCACCTGCCTGATGATCTGCTCGAGAGCCTTGCCAGTGTCACCCACGAGGCCGACGCCGCGCCTGACATGCTCCGAAGAGGTGGAGATCAAAGTTTTGATCTCCTTGGCGGCGGTGGCAGAGCGTTGGGCGAGTTCGCGCACTTCCTGAGCTACTACCGCGAAGCCCTTGCCTGCTTCGCCCGCACGGGCGGCTTCCACCCCCGCGTTGAGTGCGAGGAGATTGGTTTGGAAGGCGATGTCGTCGATCACGCCGATGATATTGGAGATCTCCTTCGAGGACGTTTCGATCTGATCCATGGCACCGACCGCATTGCGCACCACGGCTCCAGAGTGTTCCGCGTCTCTCCTGGTGTCGGCCACCAGATGACCGGCTTCTTCCGCCCTGCGCGCACTGTCGATGACCGTTCGACTGATCTCTTCCAGCGCCGCCGCGGTTTCCTCTACAGCGGCAGCCTGTTGTTCGGTCCTCTTTGCGAGGCTGTCGGAGGCTTGACGGACCTCGTCCGACCCTGCCGCTATCCCCTTGGCATTTTCTCCCACCGTTTGCATCGCGTTACCGAGCTTGACTAAGGCCCGGTTGAAATCGACCCTGATCTGTTCGAGCGCCGGGATGAACGGCTTTTCGATACGGACCGTCAAATCTCCATCGGAGAGTGCCGTGAGCCCAGCGGCAAGTTCATCGACTGCGCGCACACGTTCGGTGATGTCGGTTGCGAACTTAACAACCTTGAACACACGGCCGCTGGCGTCAAGGACAGGGTTGTAGGACGCCTGGATCCATACGACCTTGCCTCCATTCCCAATCCGTTTGAATTCCTGAGCAATCGCTTGCCCGCCGGAGAGGGCTTTCCAGAATTCGATGTATTCGGGGCTGTCGCGCAGGGCAGGCTCGCAGAACATGCGGTGATGCTTGCCGACGATCTCGCCCAACTGATAGCCGACACAGTCCAGGAAGTTCTGGTTGGCCGTCAGGATGTCGCCAGCAGGCGTGAATTCGATGACCGCCTGCGTTTGGGAAATGGCCGTGACCTTGCCCTCGTCTTCGGCAGCCTTCAGCTTTTCTGCAGTGATATCGGTCGCAAACTTGACGACCTTGTAGGGCTTCCCGCCTGAAAAGACAGGATTGTACGATGCCTGGATCCAGATTTCGCGACCACCCTTGCCTAACCGCTTGTAGGCGGCTGCTTCGTATTTGCCGCTCGCCAGACGTCTCCAGAACTGCGTGTAGTCGTCGGAGGCGGCGTAGTCCGGATCGCAGAACATGCTGTGATATTTGCCGACGATCTCTGACCGGGAGTAGCCGAGGGCGTTGCAGAAGTTGTCGTTGGCCGTCAGGATTCTGCCTGTCAGATCGAATTCTATGATTGCTTGAGACTTGGCGAGTGCGGCGAGGACAGCTTTCGCGTCGGAACCGGAAGTGGCGAATATGGACATGGTTGGTTGCCCGTTCTGGTGAAGAATGACTGTCTGGTCTGAACAGCCCGTGGCCAGTGCCGGTCGCGAGGAGTTGGTGCCAAACCGGCAACAAGATTTAGCCAAGAATTATTAAGCAAACGTTAACCCTAAGTGCGCGGGGTAGTATATGGTTGCAACGTCTATCCGTTGTTCTTTTGCCTTCTAGTAACGATAGCCATATTCATCGGCAATACCTCGGCAGAAAGATCTTTTCCGAGGTAAAACGATGCCATACGACGCAAGAGCCGGGTACACGTCTCTAAGGTTGCTGATGCCTCAAAGCGGTTCAGTATTCGCGCTCGTAGAAGATTCCCGCCGTGCCACCTTCCGTCCCCGCTCCGGCTTTCAACTTCACGCCGCGGCCGATGTCCAGATTGATGGTTGCCTGCGCCCCGTTTGCACCACCCTGTTCAAGTTGCAGGTAGGTGCGGTTATTCAGATAACGTCCGACCGAGACAGTTGTCTGGCCCGTGTCGTCCGTGTTGATGTCGAGGTCGTCGACCCCCAGGTTGCTTCGCAACGTTTCCAGGAGCGAGGTTGCTCCGCCCCCGGCAAGCTGGGTTACGGCGTCTGCGAGCTGCGCTATCTGGACGGGAGAAAGACGCGACATCGATTGGCCGAAGATCAGGCGGGCCAGGACCTCATCTTGCGGCAGAGCAGGGGAGGAGGAGAAGGTGATGGTCGGATCGTTTGCCATCCCCGTCACCTTGACGATGATTGTCGTCTGGGCGGAGGTGGTGGTCGCCTCCATGTTGAGGACCGGGATCAAGCCGCCGCCGAAGGTGATGTCGCCTTCGGTAAAATCCAGTCGCTTCGCAAGAATGACTATGCGTCCACGGCGCATCTCGAAGCCGCCTGATACGATCGGTGCGACTGCCGTGCCGCTGATCGCCAGATCTCCGCCGAGTTCAGCGTCGATTCCACGTCCCCGGACAAAGACGCCATTTTGCGCACTGACCTGCAGGTTCAGTTGGATCGGATCGGAACTGCCGCTCGCTTCCTTTGGCCGCAGCTCCTCCATCTCCCGCAGCACATCGGGGGGCGCGTTGCGGTGGCGGATATCGACCTCAGTCAGAGAAGTGGGAAGGCGGGCCGGAACGGTAATCGAAGCCTTGGTCAGGGTGATCCGCCCTCCCAGCACCGGCCCGGAAGTCAGTGGCCCTGTAAGAGTCAGGGCGCCGTCGGCGGTGACGGCAAAAAGTGTCCCGTCCGCGTAAGCAGCTTGTGCAAGCGTGATCCTCAGGTCGGCGGGGAAGCCTGATCCGGGCAGAATGCCGACGGTACCCTGGACCGACACGGTGCCGCCTCCCGAAAGTGTACCGGAGAGCCGGGAGATATTGGCGCTGCGGCCGTCAAACGACACACTCGCGGCAAGGCCGGTAACCGCGAGGTTACGCCGTACATCCACCAAGCGGGCTCCCGAGGCGGATGCCGTACCGGTTATAGCGGGTGCCGATGCCGTGCCCCCCATCGCAAGGTTTACCGTTCCGGTCCCATCCAAAACAAAACCCTGCGCTGCAAGCTGGCCCGCAAGGATGGAGAAGGGCAGTTGCCCGTTGAACTTGAGGTTCAGGGGCTTTTCGCCTTCCAGCGACACGGAGCCGCTCCCGGACAGGGAAATGCCCCCGCCGCCGGAGAGGCGAGTGTCGACCGTTACCGTGCCGTCCTTGAAAGTGCCGTTCGCCGTTATGTCGAGAGCCGCCACGCCCATGGTCGAGGTCTGACTTACGCCGGCATTTGCCCAGCGAAGGTCATAACGCACGGCGGGCGATTCAGGTGTGCCAGTGGCGGCGACGGTGCCGGAGATCGTACCGGTTGCTCCGAGCGTGGGGGCAACGGCGTTGATCAGGCTCGCAGGTACGGCATTGGCCCTCGCATTGATATCGAGACCCGGAACCCCGTTGCGGAGGATCACCCGTCCGGTGGCGGATAGGTCCAGGCCATCGGAGCCTGTCAGGCGGGTCGATTCGAGCGCAACCACGCCATCGGCAAAGTTTCCTTTTGCCTGAAGGCGAAATGGACTGATGCCAGCGTCGCGTGTTTGGCGAAGCTGTGCATCACTCCATTCGAGATCGTAGCGGATCGCGGGCGCGTTTGTTGAACCGGTCGCATTGATCGTGCCGGAAATTACGCCGGCTGCGTTGATTGCCGGGACGAAACTGTTCAGAAGGCTGGCAGGCAGTTCCCGGATGCTGGCAGTGAGGTCAAGCGTACTGCCGGCGATACCGTTAACGGTGATGCTGCCGTTCCCCGTAGTGACGGTGAGCCCAGACAGGCGTGCGCCGCCATCTGCGATGTCAATGCGGGTTGGTTCGGACAGACGAACGGGGATCCCACGCGGCGAGGCGCTGAAACTGTCGATACCTACAGAGGTGTTCGCGCCGGTTTGGAGATTTCCCGCAGCGGTAAGCGGCGCGTTGTCGTAGCGGGCGACAAGATCGAAGGTCGTCTCGCTGCCGGCATGACGGACTCCCAGAT
>JAEYTV010000203.1 GCA_023433855.1 Pseudomonadota bacterium
CTTCCGGCTGCATCGCTTCCATGTCGAACTTGATCCAACTGTGCACGGCCAGCCTACGCCTTCGAAAGGGCCTGATCGAGGTCGGCTATGATGTCGGAGACGTCTTCGATCCCGACTGAAAGCCGAACAACATCGGGTCCCGCTCCGGCCGCAATCTGCTGGTCTTGGGAAAGCTGGCTGTGGGTGGTCGAGGCCCGGTGGATCACGAGCGACCGCGTGTCGCCGATATTTGCAAGGTGTGAGAACATTTTGAGGCTTTCCACAAACGTCTTGCCTGCTTCGTACCCGCCCTGGATGCCGAACGTGAAGACCGCCCCTGCGCCTTTCGGTGAGTAGCGTTTCTGCAATGCGTTATTGGGGTTATGGTCCAGCCCCGCATAGTTTACCCATGTCACTTTCTGGTGGGCACTGAGCCACTTGGCGACAGCGAGCGCATTGTCGCAATGACGCTGCATCCGCAGCGGAAGCGTTTCAATGCCGGTCAGAATCATGAATGCGTTGAACGGCGAGATGGCGGCGCCCAGATCCCGCAGGCCCAGGACCCGGCAGGCGAGCGCAAAGGCGATGTTGCCGAAGGTCTTGTGCATTTCGAGACCTCCATATTCGGGCCGCGGCTGGGAGAGCATCGGGTAGTTGCCAGACTTGGACCAGTCGAATGTGCCCCCGTCGACGATAATGCCGCCCATGGAGTTGCCGTGCCCGCCCATGAACTTCGTCAGCGAATGGATGACGATATCGGCGCCGTGCTCCAGAGGCCTCACCAGGTAGGGGGTCGCCATCGTGTTGTCGACGATGAGGGGCACGCCGCGACGTTGGGCCACGCCGGCGATTGCGGCTACATCGACGAAGGTGCCGCCTGGATTGGCGAGGCTCTCGATGAAGATGCCCCTGGTGCGGTCGTCAATCTGGCTGTCAAAGCTCTCGGGATCGGCCGCGTCGGCCCAGCGGACCTGCCAGCCGAAATTCTGGAAGGCATGACCGAACTGGTTGATCGAGCCGCCGTAAAGCTGCCTCGCCGCGACAAAATTATCGCCCGGTTGCATGATCGTGTGGAAGGCCAGCATCTGTGCCGCATGCCCGGAGGCGACCGCAAGGGCCGCCGCTCCGCCTTCAAGTGCCGCGACCCGCTCCTCCAGCACCGCCTGGGTGGGGTTCATAATCCGGGTGTAGATATTACCGAACTGCCGCAGCCCAAAGAGCGCAGCAGCGTGGTCGGCATCGTTGAAGACGTAGGATGTCGTTTGATAGATCGGCGTGGCGCGCGCCCCCGTGGTCGGATCGGCCTGCGCGCCCGCATGAACGGCCAGTGTCGAAAAGCCCGGATTGCTCGCTGTCATTGTCTCTCTCCCTCGATGTCGTTATCGACTGCGACTCCGATTTAGACCTGCTTGGTTGATATTGGTCAACGATGCCGGTGCATTCCTTCGATATCTGTCGAACGACAGTGAGGAGCGCGCCATGAACGATCAAGCCCATGCCAGCCAAGAAAGCATTGCGTCACGAATTGCCCGCTGGTGTTCCACGACCTGGAAGACCATGGAGGAAAGCACGATGATGGACCGGCTCGATACCCGGACCATCGAGATGCTGGCCCACGACAACGGCCTTTCGACCGACGATCTCATTTCGCTCGTCGAGCGAGGACCGCGCTCCGCCGACGAGATGAATGCACTGATGCAGGTTCTCGGCATCGACGCATATGAAGCCAGCCTCTCAGAGCCGCTCGATTTCCGCGAAATGCAGATCACCTGTTCGCGATGCGGAGAAAAGTCACGCTGCCGCCGGGAACTGGCGGAGGGCACCGCGCCCGCGACCTTTCCGGCGTACTGCGGCAATGCCGACCAGATGAATGAACTGCGGGCACGGCCCGACTGTCTGCTCGACTAACCTTATCGGCCGACAAGACGGGGGTATTCGATCGCCGGGCACCGATTCATGACGACCTTGATCCCCGAAGCCTCCGCCTTGGCCGCCGCCTCGTCGTCGCGCACGCCGAGTTGCCCCCAGATCACCTTTGGCCTGGCATCCAGGGCGATGGCTTCGTCGACAATGCTGTCCAGGTATTCGGCGGCGCGGAAGACATCAACCATGTCGATCGGCTGCGGGACATCCGCAAGGGTCCGGTAGACCGTCTGCCCGAGGATCTGCTTGCCGGCCTGGCCCGGGTTTACCGGGAAAACTCTGTAGCCCTTCGTCAACAGATAGCCCATGACACTATTGCTTGGCCGATCCGGATTTGGAGATGCACCAAGCAGCGCAATGGTTCTGGTGGTCGTCAGAATCTCGCTGAGATAGGCGTTGTCATAGTGATCGTGATTCATCGCAAGCTCCGTATAACGCGTTCGTGCCGTCGCGCTTGTCACCTCTATGTATGCTTCTTTTGGAAAAAGGGATGGACTCGTCAGAAAACACCTGTGGCGGCCCCGGAAACCCTGCCATCCCTCTGCCAGGCCTCCGCCATCGGCACGCCCTGCAGAGGTTCGGCACTTGTTCCCGCTATTTTCCGTTTACGTACAGGCGCATATTAGAATTATCTATAGTTGAATTAGCGAAAACTACTATTCCTCGGCAGCCAGTGGCTGTACCTGGGTACCGTGCCTTCGGTATCCTCTGCATACAATCGTTTTAGTCGCCCTACGGAGCCCGTAATACGATACCTCACCGAGCGACATCCGCCGCGTGGCGGGGTTCGGCACCGGGCCTCGTGGCAAATATGAAGACGGGCATCCACAATTGATACTTGCATTCGCGATACGGCCCGAGCGGAGTTGTTGCCGCGTTCGGCGACGACTGATTGCAGTTCAGCGGTGGCCGCGCCGGAACGGACAGTATCATCACCTGCAACGGCCGGATCGGCGCACCGCCAGCCGTCACACCATGTGGTATCAGTAAACCACACCGCTAAGTGTATGTTTTTGCTTACTTTATTTTTGAACCCTTCCACCCAGGCGGGTTGACGGTGATCGTTTCTGCAGATATATACCGCGCCGGACAGCCGCCTTTTGGCAGGCCTGTCTTCTTTTGTCGGTCTCCGGCAATTCAAGCAACAAGAAACGCCCGCAAATCCTTATGGATGCGACGGGTCAAGCGAAAGAGAAAGTCATGTCAACCTTCGTTCAGAAGCCTGCCGAGGTGGAGAAGAAGTGGGTGATCATCGATGCCGAAGGGCTCGTTGTCGGTCGCCTCGCCACCATCGTGGCCACCCGTCTCCGCGGCAAGCACAAGGCCACCTATACTCCTCACGTCGATGATGGCGACAATGTCATCGTCATCAATGCGGACAAAGTTGCCTTCACCGGCAAGAAGTATTCCGACAAGGTCTACTACTGGCATACGGGATATCCCGGCGGCATCAAGGAGCGCACGGCGCGCCAGATCATCGAAGGCCGCTTCCCGGAGCGCGTGATCGAGAAGGCCGTCGAGCGGATGATTCCGCGTGGTCCGCTTGGCCGCCGCCAGATGAAGAACCTGCGCGTCTATGCCGGCTCCAACCATCCCCATGAAGCACAGCAGCCCGTCGCTCTCGACGTCGCATCGCTGAACAAGAAGAACGTAAGGAGCGCCTGATTATGGCCGAGGTCTCCTCTTTGAAGGACCTCGCGCCGGCTTCTGAAGCCGCTGCTCCGGTTCACGTCCGCAAGGTCGACAGCCTCGGCCGTTCCTATGCCACCGGCAAGCGCAAGAACGCTGTTGCCAGGGTGTGGGTTAAGCCAGGCTCCGGTAAGATCACCGTCAACGGCAAGGATTTTTCCGCCTATTTCGCTCGTCCGGTCCTGCAGATGATCCTGCAGCAGCCGATCGTCGCCGTGGCGCGTACCGGCCAGTTCGACATCGTCGCGACCGTCACCGGCGGTGGCCTTTCCGGTCAGGCCGGCGCTGTGCGTCACGGCCTTTCCAAGGCCCTCACCTATTTCGAGCCGGGCCTGCGCGCGGTTCTCAAGAAGGGTGGCTTCCTCACCCGCGACTCCCGCGTCGTTGAACGCAAGAAGTACGGCAAGGCGAAGGCCCGCCGCTCCTTCCAGTTCTCCAAGCGTTAATCGCTTCCGGATTTGGATCTGCAAAAAGGCGGGGCTTCGGCTCCGCCTTTTTCGTTTGCGATCTTTTCTCCGTTGTTTTTAAGCTGCCGCCACCGCACGCCGAAGGACATTTCAGAGGACCTCATGGCCAACAAGACGATCGACCACGCATTCACGGCCGCGAGCCTGACTTCGGCCGCCTCCGATCCGACGTTTGCCGGCGCGCTCTCCTTCATGCGCCGGCGCTTCACGAAAGATCTTGCCGGCGCCGACACGGTGGTCTGGGGCATCCCCTTTGATGCGGCGACCTCGAACCGGCCGGGCGCCCGGTTCGGGCCGCAGGCAATCCGCCGCGCTTCGGCGATCTTCGACAACGACCCGCAGTATCCGTTCGAGCGGGATCTCTTTGCCGAGATGGCTGTGATCGACTACGGCGATTGCCTGCTCGACTATGGCAATCATCAGGAAACCCCCGGCTCGGTCGAGCGACAGGCGAATGTCATCCTGGACAGCGGCGCCTTCCTGCTGACGCTCGGTGGCGATCACTACGTCACATGGCCCCTCCTGAAGGCGCATGCAGCCAGGCACGGACCTCTAGCCCTGGTTCAGTTCGATGCCCATCAGGATACCTGGCTGGACAACGAAGGACGCATGGACCATGGCTCGTTCGTGGCGCGTGCCGCGCGCGAGGGGATCATCGATCCGCAGCGCTCGATCCAGGTCGGCATCCGCACCCATGCACCCGACGACTTCGGCATCCGGCTGCTGTATGGCCATGAAGTCGAGGAGATGAAGGCAAGCGAGATCGCCGGGACGATTCTCGATCGCGTCGGAGACTGCCCTGCTTACCTTACCTTCGACATCGACTGCCTCGATCCGGCCTTCGCGCCGGGCACTGGCACACCGGTTGCCGGTGGCCCATCGAGCGCCAAGATCCTTTCCGTCCTGCGGCAGCTTGGAGGCCTCGACATCCGCGGCGCCGACGTGGTGGAAGTCGCCCCAGCCTACGACCATGCCGATATCACCGCCATTGCCGGGGCGACGGTGGCAATGTATATGCTCGGACTTCGATCCGAACGACTGGCTCGGCGTTGAAGCACTGATTCAACTGCCTGGCAGAGTGAATCCGGTTTCCGGCGCAAGCCACTGAAAACAAGGGATAAACGCAAATGGCGGCAAAGATCTTCATCGACGGCGAACACGGCACGACGGGATTGCAGATCCGCACCCGCATGGCTGGCCGCCGCGACGTCGAACTGCTGTCCATCCCCGAAGCCGAGCGGCGCAACGCCGCCATGCGCGAGGACCTGCTGAACAGTGCGGATGTCGCGATCCTCTGCCTCCCCGATGACGCGTCCCGTGAAGCCGTGAATATGCTTGCCGGCAACAACAGGGTTCGGATCATCGACACCTCCACCGCCTTCCGCGTAGATCCTTCCTGGGCCTACGGTTTTGCCGAGCTGGACAAGGCTCAGGCGGAGAAAATCAGAACCGCACGGCATGTGGCCAATCCCGGCTGTTATCCGACCGGTGCAATCGCGCTGATCCGGCCGCTTCGCGCTGCCGGCATCCTGCCGCTCAGCCACGCGATCACCGTCAATGCGGTGTCCGGCTACACCGGCGGCGGGAAGCAACTGATCAGCCAGATGGAAGACCCGGGCCGCGAGGACGCGATCAGCGCCAACAATTTCCTTTACGGCCTGCCCCTGAAGCACAAGCATGTCCCGGAGATGAAGGTGCATGGGCTGCTCGATCGGGCGCCGCTTTTCTCGCCGTCGGTCGGCCGTTTCCCGCAGGGCATGATCGTACAGGTGCCGCTCTTCCTGGAGGACCTCAAGGAAGGCACGACGATCGAGGGCATCCACAAGGCGCTCGTCGAGCATTATGCCGGCCAGGACATCGTCACCGTCGTGCCGCTTGAGGAAAGCAGCAAGCTGCCGCGCGTCGATGCCGAGGAACTGGTCAACCAGGACACGATGAAGCTCTTCGTCTTCGGCACCCCGGGTGGCGCCCATGTCAACCTGGTCGCTCTCCTTGACAATCTCGGCAAGGGGGCGTCGGGTGCCGCCGTGCAGAACATCGATCTGATGCTTTCCGCCTGAGGGCGTCGAGCATCTCCCTACCCATTTCCGTTCCTGAAGAATGGCGGGTCGAGAGCACTCGCCAGATCGCGGACACTGTAGCGGGTACCGTGTTTGAGGTGACCCGCGGGTGCGACGTGCGGAACATCCTAAGCTATGCCTTTTCCTATGGAAGCCTTTCGGCCGCAATGGCACGACGAGGACGGCAGCGCTAAGGACCGGGACGGCGGACTCGCGGTGGCGAGAGCAGTCCGCAACGTGATCCGGCAGGCCTCGGCCAGGTCAGCTCCTGACTT